>CAINOO010000192.1 GCA_903851535.1 uncultured Chlorobiaceae bacterium
CCATCAGGATCCACATCAACAACAAAGATAGAGTGGTTAACCGCATTATAGATATCCTTGAGAAACTCTTTGCTTTCGAGTATCTCCTGCTCATACTCTTTACGATAGGTAACATCGCGGATCAACCCGATCATGCCAGAACAGCCCTGACCTTCGTAATGGCGTACATGAACTTCACCAAAAAAATGCTGGCCATTACTTTTCCTGAACCGTAATTCGATAACCTGATCGGTCAAGTAATCCTGCAACGCGTTGTTGAATATGACAAGAGCTTTGGGAACCTCCTCTTCAGCAAGATATTCGGTAATAAAATGACCTTTTACCTCATCAGCGCTATAACCGAACATCGTCTCCAGAACGGACGAGAGATAGGTTAAACGTCCTTTTTCGTCGGTAACATAAACCATTTCAACAATTTGTTCAGTAATGGAACGAAACTTTTTTTCGCTTTCCAGCAATGCTTCTTCGACTTGCGTGCGTTCGGTAATGTCGTTAATGACAGAATAAAGCATCTCTTTTTCAGAGAACAAAATAGGCCCGCTGAACACTTCAACGTTGCGGATTGAACCGTTAGCAAGACGATGACGGAAAAAAAAGTAATTTCTCTTTTCCCCACGAGCCATTTCCATTTCTGCTTTTACCTCCTGCTCCGTCAACTGGTTGATCTGGCTTATATTCATTCGGCAGAGTTCAGCCAGCGACCAGCCATAGAAGGTGACTGCGGCAGGATTGGCGTCAACAATCATGCCGTCATCGGGATCAATGATCAGCATGACGATATGTTGATTATGAAAGAGCCGCCTGTAGCGTCCCTCACTTTGCTTCAGCTTCTCCTCGGCCACTTCCCGTTCCTTGCGGATTTGCAGCATCGTGATGCCATAGGCCAGGTTGTCGGCCAGTGAGGTGAGCAGCTTTGTCTCTTCTGCATTAAACGCATCCGGCATGGCTGAGTAAATAGCAAGGGCACCAAACACCTTGTTGCCTTGTTTCAGCGGAAAGCTTTGATTGGAGGTATAGCCGCGCTTTTGTGCTTCTTCGCGCCACGGCAAAAAACGCGGGTCTCCATGCACGTCATTGATAACGCATGGCAATCCCGTACGGATCGCGGTTCCTGTGGGACCCTGTCCATGCTCAACATCTGCCCAGGAGAGCTTAACCGTTTGCAGGTAACCCTCCTCAAAACCAGCCTGGGCAACCGGTCGTACACTCTTTTCCTCGTCATCTTCAGCATAACCAACCCAAGCCATCTTATAGCCACCAATTTCAACAACAATGCGGCAGATTTCCTGCAATAATTCAATCTCATCATGGGCATGAAGGAGTATCTGATTGCAATTGTTGATTGCCTGCAATGCCCGGTTCAACTTGTGGAGTTCATCGGACATCTGCTTTTGCTTGATGCTATCCATCATAACGCATCCCTTTTGCGCATTAGTTCAACCAGCTCGGCTGTTCGTGATGCCTGTTTTTCTACAGCTTCAGCGAGGCGTTCCATCTCACTGTGACGTCCTCGTTCGGTTTCGGTATCAAAGAGAATCGGTTTCTGAAACCCTTCAGAAAGATGGAAGATGTGGCGGCAGAGCATGATAAGAATGACATAAAATACCGGGAGCAGATACTCGGCGAAAATGACAGGCATCTCCTGATAGTGCTGCATGATGCCTTCCCAGTCGCCACTGAAGAGCAGCTCCCATTTCAGAAAAAAATAGAAATAGATTGCAGGATGAAAAACCAGAAAAAAGCGCATGACTTTCGACTGACGGCGGTTGGTCGCTTCACTTTCGTACTTTGA
>CAINOO010000193.1 GCA_903851535.1 uncultured Chlorobiaceae bacterium
AGTGGCTGGTCAAATCCGGTCTGATATTTCTCCGCCACCAACAAAACGCGGTATTCAACATTGGCAAAGGTCTCAGGCAACTCCTTCTCCTTCACCCCGCCGTTCATTTCAACTTCGGTGTAGCTTTTATCGGGCAGTTTATCGTCATCAACCCTGCCGGAGAAGGCTACCAGACTCTTGATGGGATAGCCCTTTTCAGCAATGTATTCGTCAAAAGCCTGTTTATAACGCACCGCCTCCAACCGTGAACCGGTAATCACCATCGCCTTGGCATGACCACCGATTTTGTGCCGGGTATGCTGATAAAAATGCTCAACCATGACCTCCTTTTTTTGCCCGATATTGTGGGGATGCAGGCGCATGAAGCGGGCAAGCGCTTTGGCAGCCTTTTTGCGCTCCACATTCGGATCCTCCGCCGCCTTTTTGATAAGCCGGTAGTAGGTTTTATAGGTCACATAATTGGCCAGCACATTCATGATAAAGCCTTCCTCAATGGCCTGCCGCATGGTGTAGCGGTGAAACGGCTCTCCATTTCGGCCAAAGATGGCCAGCGTCTTGTGCTTGGGCGTGGCGGTAAAGGCAAAAAAGCTGATATGTTGCTGACGCCCGCACTTGGCCATGGAGCGAAACAGACGCTCCAGCTCCACTTCGCCCTCTTCCTCGGCCATCTCCCTGGCTTTTTGACGCAACTCACTGCCTCCCAACACTCCTTTAAGCTCAGTGACGGTTTCGCCCGATTGCGAACTGTGTGCCTCATCAATGATCACTGCATATTTTCGTGTCGGCAGATAACTCTTGCTCCCTTCTCCGCGCTCCTCGGCAAGTTTCGTCAACTGGGCAGACACAAACGGAAACTTCTGCAAAGTGGTGATTATGATCGGCACACCCGACTCCAGCGCTTCAGCAAGTTGGCGCGAATCTTCATCAATCTTCTGCACCACACCCTGCCGGTGATCGAACTGATAGATCGTGTTCTGCAACTGACGGTCGAGCACCACTCGATCAGTAATGACAACCACGCTGTCGAATATCCGTTCATCTTTTTCGTTGTGCAGCGAGGAGAGGCGATGCGCCAGCCAGGCAATGGTATTGCTCTTGCCACTACCCGCCGAATGCTCAACCAGGTAGTTCTGCCCCACCCCTCCGGAGGCAACCGCTTCCACAATCTGCCGCACCGCTTGCAACTGATGATAGCGCGGGAAGATCATGCTTTCTGTCCGAACCTTCCTGAATTCGTCGGTTATCTTCTCCTGCACGTCGAGATGGAGAAAACGTGCCAGCAAATCAAGGAGACTGTGACGCTGCAACACCTCTTCCCACAGGTACGCTGTTTTGTAATTGCGCCCGGTCTTGTCGGGTTCATTGCCTGCTCCACCTTGATTACCCCGGTTGAACGGCAGAAAATGGGTGCCCAAACCAGCAAGTCGAGTGGTCATCTGCGCCTCTTCCGTGTCCACTGCAAAATGGACCAGCGTCCGTTTTGTGAACTGGAAGATCAACTCACGCGGGTCACGGTCATGACGATATTGGTGGATAGCGTTGGCCGCCGTCTGTCCGGTAAGCGGGTTTTTCAGTTCCAGCGTCACCACCGGAACGCCATTGAGCGACAGCACCACATCGAGCGACTTTTCACTCTGGGTACTGAAATGCAGTTGCCGGGTCAGGCCAAGCCGATTGGCCTGGTAATTTGATTCCAGCTCCCGATTGAGTCCATGTGCAGGACGAAAAAAGGCAAGACGCAGGGTTTTGCCAAAACATTTGAAGCCATGGCGCAAGGTGGCAAGCACACCGTGCGTCTCCATCCATTTGCACAGCGCCTCAAGAACACGTTTGCCACTCTCCTCGCCGTGGAGGGATTGCAGTTTTTCCCACTGCTTTGCCTGAGTGGTGCGAATAAACTCCAGCACCTCGTCGGGGAAGATTGCTCGCTCACGGTCGAAAGCCGCAGAAGGAAGCGTATGATAACCATCGGCCAACAGGACTGACTCGATGGCCGTTTCAAAGGCAGCCTCGCTGGTTTGTTTCATGATTGGTGCCCTAAAATGAAAGAAGCGTGCTCATAAAAGGTTTTGGATTTACGGACACCGAGCAACCGGAATGCATCTCTGAAAAGTGTCTGACCTTCCAGCGTACTTGTCAGCACCGCACGCGCAAAACGCTTGCCTGTTCTCGCTCCCATTGTGCGATAAAAGTCGCCGCCATCATTTTTACGTTCTTTTGCGATTGTTTCAAGGCGACTGATTTCCTCATCATAATGGCGCCAAAGAGTGGCCTCGTCAATAAAGTCGGCATCATACAATCGCCTTAATGCAACCAGAGTACTGACCTTGAAGAAGCGCGCAAGAGACTGGATTTCCTTTGCTACCGGCGCATTCGGCTTATGCACTTTGCGCAACTCGTCGAGAGGCACCAGCAATTCTGCTGCTACACGGTAGCACCAGCGCTCAACGTTTTGTTCAGGCACACGCCCAGCATTACTGTTCGACACACCACTTTCACCCAACCAGATGTGAGCCAATTCATGGGCAAGCGTAAACATCTGCGCCGATTTGCTGTCTGCTCCATTTAAAAAGATGAGTGGAGCCAGATCATCGGCAAGCACAAAACCACGAAACTCCCCGACATCAAGATTCCTGTGACTGTTGCTGCCAACAATGGAGCTGACCATCACCAGCACACCCGCATTATCGGCTTTAGCTATGAGACTGCGTAACGCTTCAGTCCAGGTCGAAAGTGATTGTCTTTGAGCTTGCGATATGTCAAGTGTGCGCCGCATGTCATCCGCAACCGTTATGGGTTCATCGCTCAATCTCGCCCGCCCGACAAAATGCAATCGAGGTATCCCTTGCATCTGCGCATATTCCCGAAACCAATGTTGGCGCTGTTGGCACAAATAGAGAGTATCAATCAGTTCTGTGCTTGGCTCGGCCAGAGGAGTATCACGCAACGTACGAAAATCGGGTACAGGCAATGCAACCTGAGGTGGCTCAGAGAGAAAAAAACAGCCAAAAGGGATATGCGTAAGACGCGCAAAAGACTCAAGTTGCTTGAGAGTCGGCTGTGCAGCCCCCGTCAGCCATGCAGACCATTTGCAAAATCGACGTTCAAGTTCGACGTCATTGATACTTGCACGCTCTGCGGCCCAACGCAGCACAGGAATCGAAGCGGGTACGGTAGTCATGTGGTCATCTCCTCGACAGAAATTTGGCCGGTAACCGCAGCAGTAATCAAAGCTGACCGGCGTTCTTTTAGCAGTTCAATCGAACGTTCCTTTTCCGCCACTAATGCGTCGATGCTTGCAATTTCTCGGTCAAGATAATCAGCGATAATGTGTTGGTTTTCCCTTAACGGCAAGAATACATGATGCTCTCGAATGATATCAGGTGATACACGTTTGAGTCCACCCGCTCCAGTCATCGATGCTTCCCCTTCCTGTTTGAACGTCGAAGATTGAAAGTAATAAAAGAGAAACTTGCGATCAAC
>CAINOO010000194.1 GCA_903851535.1 uncultured Chlorobiaceae bacterium
CCGAAAACTTGACCAGTATTTTTTTATCAATCGCCGCCTTGTCCAGAACAGGATGCTTTCACAGGCTGTTCAGCAGGCTTATGGTGATTTGCTCGTCGAGCGTCAAACCCCTTTTGTGCTGCTTTTTCTCTCCATTGACCCGTCACGGATTGATGTGAATATGCATCCGGCAAAGCTTGAGATCCGCTTTGATGATGAGCGCAATGTGCGCAATATGTTCTATCCGGTCATCAAAAGGGCCATTCAGTTGCATGATTTCTCCCCTGACCTTGCTGTTACAGGGAGTGGCCAGCCCGACTCCGCTCAGGGTATGGAATCTTCGGTCAGAAAATTCTCGTTTCCGGACATTCCGCATCGTTCCATCACGACAGGCGACCTCTACCGGAATTATCGTGAAGGGGCTTTTGATGAAGCTTCCGCTTCACGCCCCTCTCCACTGCAACAGGCCGAAATATTCCCGCACCGGGCGGGTACCGGCGCTTTACCGTCAAGCGGGTTACGGGAGGGAGATGAGGTACTCTCATCCATTTTGCTCGCTCCTCTCTATGATGACGACGTGGTTCCGGTTCCGAAAAATTCCGAACCCAAAATATGGCAACTGCATAACAAGTATTTGATTTGCCAGATCAAGACAGGGCTGATGATTATTGATCAGCATGTGGCGCATGAACGGGTGCTTTATGAGCGTGCTGTTGAGGTCATGAACCAGAATGTCCCAAACTCCCAGCAGTTGCTCTTTCCCCAGAAGGTGGAGTTCCGTCCCTGGGAGTATGAAATCTTTGAGGAGATCCGTGAAGATCTCTACCGGCTTGGTTTTAATTTGAGGCTTTTCGGCAACAAAACCATCATGATCGAGGGGGTTCCCCAGGATGTCAAACCGGGCACCGAAGTGACGATTTTGCAGGATATGATTGCCGAATATCAGGACAACGCATCAAAACTCAAGCTTGAAAAGCGTGATAACCTTGCCAAGTCCTACTCATGCCGAAATGCCATTATGGCGGGCCAGAAGCTCTCACTTGAAGAGATGCGCTCACTTATCGACAATCTTTTTGCTACCCGTGAACCCTACTCTTGCCCTCATGGAAGACCGGTCATTATCAAGCTTTCACTTGACCAGCTCGACAAGATGTTTGGAAGAAAGTGAGGGAGGAGGTTGCATGTTTGCTTAAAAGTCGTAAATTCACCACCATGCCCTTGTAGCTCAGTGGATAGAGCAACAGTTTCCTAAACTGTAGGTCGGCGGTTCGAGTCTGCCCGAGGGCACTTTTCTTTAAGCAGCCTCTGTTTCACCAGCACTTCTCGTTTTAATTATTCGCAGGTAAAGCTCTCAGCCATGAGTATGAAGCGTTTCAAAACTCTTTTTGCCATTCTGTTGCTGCTCTTTGTTGCCGATATCGCACGCTATCTCGTTTATCCCGATGTTGGGCGGCTTGTGGAAGACAATCCCGAAAAAACGGCTTTTATGGAGTCGCGTGAAGCCCAGTGGCAGCATGAAGGACGCAACGATAAAAAAATCCAGCAGACATGGGTGCCTCTGAACAAGGTGTCCCAGAATCTCATCAAGGCTGTTCTGATTGGTGAGGACGACAAGTTTTGGCATCACGAGGGGTTTGATTATCAGGCAATTGAGCGGGCGATAGAGAAAAACATCATGGCGAAGAAGTTCAAGATGGGTGGCAGTACCATCAGCCAGCAACTTGCCAAAAATCTTTACCTTTCCCCGTCCAAAAATCCGGTACGTAAAATCAAGGAGGCTATTCTTACCTGGAGACTGGAAAAAACACTCTCCAAACGCCGGATTCTGGAACTCTATGTCAATGTAGCCGAATGGGGTGATGGTATTTTCGGTATTGGCGAGGCCGCCCGCCATTACTACGGTGTCAGCGCGGCCAGTCTGACGGCACGACAGGCCTCAAAGCTCGCAGCGATTCTTCCCAATCCGATTCTCTATTCCCCAACGGGTGCATCACGGTATGTTCGCAATCGCTCCAATATCATCTATGCCATTATGCGAAAGAGGGGAATTGTTGTGCCTGATTACAGGGAGGTGATGGCCCTTGCGCCTGATAGCACCGCAGTTGTTGATTCTGTGGTGATCGGTGTTCCTGAATATCTGCTCGAACAGTCTGCCGCATCAGATAGCAGTGCTGGCAAGGTTTCTGATGGTGATGGCTCTTTTCGAGAGAGGAACAGTGAGGATGCGCTGCCTGAAAAACCTTCAGGGAGTGGAAGCAAAGGAACTCCCTGATTGCATTGCGAACGCACCCTGGCGTTGTGTCGTGTTCCGGGAGGAGACAACTACCGGTTTACTCCTGTTTACTCTAATTCGAATGATGATTTGTCCATGCCGCAGACTGGGCAGACCCAGTCATCAGGAATCTCTTCGAAGGGGGTTCCTGCTGCTACACCGCCGTCGGGATCGCCGACTTCGGGATCATAAACATAGCCGCAGGGTACACAGATCCACTTTTTCATTGCTGATTTTCCGTTTTAAATTGAGAAGGTATAAAGCAAAGCTCCGCACGAGCAACAAGTTGCACCGATACAAATAACAACGCGAGACGGCCTGTTAATAGTTCATTTATTGGCCGATTGCATAAAAGATGAGAGATAAACCGGCATGGCACCATCACCCTATTCGAAATTTGATAATTGTGATTTGATTCTTCGGGATGAACTGGCAATTGACAGGACAATTCTCGCAAATGAGAGAACTCTGCTGGCCTACCTGCGCTCAGGAGTTTCACTGGTTATTGCAGGAGTCTCCATGATGCACTTCTCTCAGGAGGGCTGGTTTCAGGCTGTCGGAGTTGCATGCATACCGGTCGGTGTGATCACCGGTATTTTCGGTGTTGTCCGATACCGTATCATAAACCGCTCCATTTCCGCTGTCAGGAGGCAGTTGCCGAAAATAACGGCATAGAGAGTGCTGCATGACGGCATAGCACGGCATGAAAAAATAAGATCAGGGTTTGTTCAATCAATGGTAATGCTGCCCTCGTAGATGATTTTTGCCGGTCCGGCAAGAAAGATATCCTGCATATCTTCACTGAACTCAACGTGCAGGGTGTCACCGCTTTTTACCGTAATTTGTACGGTGGTAGAGTTGATTTTGCCGAGACGGTAACTCATTATCGCAGAAGCGACTGCACCTGTGCCACAGGCAAGGGTCTCCTCTTCGACCCCCCGTTCAAAGGTACGGAGAGCAAGAGAGTGCGGGGAGGTGATTTCGATAAAGTTGACATTGGTGCCTCCCGGAAAGATGTCGGTTTTGTGTCGGATGCTTTTGCCGATTTCATGCACATTGACGGCATCAAGATTGGATGTATAGATGATGGCATGGGGAGAACCGGTATTGACTGCGTAGCAGCACCATCCTTCAAGAGCAAGGTTATCACGGAAATCCCGGGGAGGAAGCATTTTCAGTTTAACCCTTTCAGCTCCGAGAACCCAGCCGTCGTAGCGGTTACCGTTGGCTTCAAAGGTATACGTGTTGCCGGAAGCCGCAGGAATCCCGATGGTAGATGCGAAATAGAGCGCACACCTGCCTCCGTTACCGCACATTGAGCCGGGAAAACCATCAGCATTATGGTATTGCATGCTGAACGAATACGCTGCGGAGGGTTCGATGAGGATAAGCCCATCCGCACCAATCCCTGTTCTTCTGGTGCAAAGCTTTTGTATCTGCAACGGGGAAAGATGGATGGAACGGCTTCTGTTGTCGATAACAATAAAGTCATTGCCTGCCCCGGAGAGTTTACTGAATGTGATCTTCATGCAGTTTAACGTGTTCAAGATTGAAGGGTTCCCGGTTGTTGCCACTTGTTGGTCGAAGGGGTCAATCAATGGTTATTTGCAGTGCTTTCATACTGTAGAATAGAACAATAGCACACCAATGCGCATGTAAAATAATTTATTATTAAATATTTTTTCTTATTTTATTCACTGTTGTGTGGAGTGGTTTGACCGGAAAATATCGGACTTGAACCGAATTTTTATTTGTTTTTTTATAGATTTCGGGTTCGAGGGTTGTCTGTCGTTCCGTTTTGATCTTCAAAAAAGTTTTCAGTTCCATGTGCATTTTTTGCTCGGACGGGTTTTACTGGATTATTTTATAGCAAGTTATAGCGCAACAGTTTTCTTTTTGGTTTCTTCAACCTGAATTATGTCCAAAAAAAAGGAGAGAATACGATGGCTGAACAAGTGAATCCGGCAGGAGTAAAGCCAAAGGGCAC
>CAINOO010000195.1 GCA_903851535.1 uncultured Chlorobiaceae bacterium
ACGGCGGCAGGCAGAGTACTTCCCAAGGTTTGGTTGTTCGCTATCGATTTTGAGTGGTAGTGAATTCGGCCCATCGACATCCTTCTCGATAACAGGCACCCAGTTATCCGATAAGTAGCGAGTTAACTCAGACTGCACACGTGGATCGTCTATCGAGACATTAGCAGGCAAAATGAGCGGATTGCGATCACCCTTTTCCCATAGGCTGTGAATCACCGCCGCCATCAAGCGCAGCACTCCGCGTGTACGCTGAAACTTTACCAGCGTGGACCAATCGGTGTAGAGACGGTCAAAGATTTCAGGGTGGATTGGATAGGCGGCCTTTATTCGTTGTTCATACCCGGCATCAAGTGTTTCGGGTGGAAACTCTGACTTCTGGCTACGATAAAAGTCGGCAAAGGCACGTGCTACAACATCACGTTGTTTAAACTGTTCAGGTTCAACAAGTGGCTGGAACAAGCGGCGACGAACAATCTCAAAACCCTCCTCCGCAGTAGCAGGTCGCCATGACGATTCAACACGCCCAACGACATTACGCAGTCTGTCAAGAGCTTCACGGCCTCGTGTGCCGCCAACCTCCACATCATCAGCTTGAGTATGTGGCGAACCGGAAGTATCTGAAGCGGGCAGACTAATAACCAAGAGACAGTTTTTGGCTAACTTTGCCGATTCGGTCAGCACTTGGGCAAAGGTAAATTGTGTCTCAAAGCCTCCTGCGGGAAGGTCGCTCTGGTCGTGCAGCTGGCGAGCATACGCAACCCATTCATCTATAAGAATCAGGCAGGGGCCATACTCGTTAAACAGTTCTCGCAAGAGGTCCCCAGGACTGGTAGCCTTTTCGTCATCAGCTGCCAAACGTGCATAGGCTTTCGCTCCACCAAGTTGATAAGCGAGTTCACCCCAAAGTGTGTGAACCACTGTCCCATCAGCCTTGACCGAAGGATTCCCCGGAGATATCTTGTTCCCCACCAGAACTACACGGTTCACCTTTTTGATTGTACTCACCCCGGCTGCGGAAAGTATGGCATCAACTCCAGGCAGTTCAGTCGCAGTAATCCCGGAAAATAGATGATACAGCGCCAACATTGAGTGTGTCTTACCACCACCAAAATTGGTTTGCAACTGCACAACTGGATCCCCACCGCCTTGAGCTAAGCGCCTAACAGCACTGATCAGCATCTCCTTCAAGCTTTCGGTCAGATAGGTACGGCGGAAAAACTCAACAGGGTCCCGGTATTCATTACTTCCTTCGCCCAGATGCACTTGCCAAAGATCAGCTGCAAATTCGGCCTGCTGGTAGCGGCCACTGGCAACATCATCGTGGGGCATTACCACTTCTCGCCATGGCTTAAGTATCCCCGTTACACCTGTTTCAATAGCAATGCTGGAAGTTTTTCTTCTTTCACCTCGCGCCTGCTCATCAAATCGTACTCGCAACAATTCCGTTTTCGCCTTCTCGACTTCATTAGCCTCAGGTGCAGATACTGCCGTAAGTAAGCGGGCTATGGAGTCCAATGCTCGGTAGGCGTCATCGCTGGAGAATGGTTCCTGGTGTGCCCATTTATTGCGCCAGTCACGAATCTCCGAGACCAAGCTACGCTCAGAAAAGCCCAGTGTTCTGCGAAAGAGATCGTTCCAGATATCCCACATCAGTTTCAGGAGAGCTGCCACATCCCAATCCCCAATTTTTCTATTGGCAAGAATTGGATCATCTGTGTAACTTTTGAGCTGCTGAATAGACAGTAGATTAGCGTCAATTGCGGCATTAACCTCTCGTTCAACAAAGGGAGACAGCCCATCCTTTAGTTGTGTCAGTGCCTTGCCAACGCGTTCATAATTGGTAATGGCCATAGTTTATTTCAGGTCAAACAAATTATAGGTATCGGACGTGGTTGCGCGTGAACTTTCTTGAGCCAACCTTGTGATCTCCGGCCA
>CAINOO010000196.1 GCA_903851535.1 uncultured Chlorobiaceae bacterium
GGGTGAAGCTGACTTCGTAGCCGATTTTGGTGGCGCTCTCCTTTATCCATGCGTCAGGTGTGTAGGGCAGCACTTCGCGACGGATGAAGGCGTCAATTCCTCCCTCTTCGAGGAGGGGCACCTGCTCTGTGTCGCGCAGATCGGGATCGGGTTCGTATTCGACAATCACGGGCTTTCCTGTAGGGGTCACCGTATCGTAAAGACCGTAAAGCGGTTGAGCTTCGTTCTTGCCTGGCTTGTGCATTTTGGCAATGACAGGGGGGGCGGTTTCTACCCGCCAGCTTACTGCTTTCAGAATTTTGTTCAGATCGGCTGCGGGCAGCTTGATACTTCCCTGCATGAGTGCTGCGATGACATTCTGGCGGAAGATATTGTGGTCTTCGAAAAGCTGTTCACCAAGAATGGTACGCAAGGCATAAGCGGATTCAACAAGCCTGCCGTCGCGCTCCCATGTCTTGGGGTCAAGCAGCTTCTTTTTCTTTTTTTCTGGGAGCCCTTTTTTGCTGCCACCCTCTTCATCGTCACTCTCCTCTTCGTCGCTCCCCCACTCGGCAAGGCGCTTTTCGAGCGCTGGAGCAATGATGCTGAAATTGGTGAAGAGGTCGTCGCCTAACTCTTCGTAGAGGGTGGAACGGATCTCTTCATCACCGGAGGCAAAGCGCAGGCTCTCTATGGCCTTTATGGTGAGCTGGCTGTGAAGCCGGAGGGGACGTTCAACCGTTACTTTCCAGTAGCCGAACTCCTCATTGGGAAAAATTCTTGATTCGGGTGTCTCTTCGAACTCAAGAAAGGTGTTGAGGATGCGGTCAATATCTTCCTGGGAGAGCTCACAGTTCTTTTTGCCAAGATTTTTGCGGAGTGGCTTGAACCACTGGGTGGCGTCGATAAGCTGGAGAAAACCCTCACGGTGTGCAGGTTTACGGTTGGTGAGCACCCAGATGTAGGTGGCAATGCCGGTATTGTAAAAGAGGTTGAGCGGTAGGGCAACGATGGCTTCGACCCAATCGTTTTCGATGAGCCAGCGGCGGATGTTGCTTTCGCCCTGTCCAGCATCGCCAGTAAAGAGCGAACTGCCGTTGTGGACTTCGGCGATGCGGCTGCCGAGCGCGGAGGTCTGGTTCATTTTGGAGGCCAGATTGGCCAGAAAAAGCAACTGCCCGTCGCTGGAGCGGGTGACGAGTGAGAGCTCTTCACCCTGATGCATCACCCTGAAGCGGGGATCGCGCATCCCCTCTTTGCCGCCCATTGCTTCGAGATCTTTTTTCCAGCTCTTGCCGTAGGGGGGATTGGAGAGCATGAAGTCGAAAAGATGAGAGGGAAAGGCGTCGTGTGAGAGGGTGGACCATTCCGCGCCACCAACAATGTGGTCGGCGTTTTCGCCCTCGCCTTTGAGCAGCATGTCGGCCTTGCAAATGGCGTAGGTTTCGGGGTTGATTTCCTGCCCATAGAGCAGACATTGGATATCCTGTTGATGCTTTGCGGCTATGGATAAAACGGTCTCTTCGGCAACGGTGAGCATGCCGCCGGTTCCGCAGGTGCAGTCGCAGAGCAGGTAGGTGCCTGACTTGAGTTTATCCTCAATCGGCAAAAAGACAAGGTTGGCCATCAGACGCACGGCGTCGCGGGGCGTCCAGTGTTCACCAGCCTCTTCGTTGTTATCCTCATTGAATTTGCGGACAAGTTCTTCGAAGACCGTGCCCATTGCGTGGTTGTCGATACCTGCGGGAGTGAGGTCGATTTCAGGGTCGAGAAACTTGTTGATAAGTGTACCGAGGGCGTCAGCTTTAGAGAGTGTGGAGAGCTGGTTGCGGAACTTGAAGTTTTCGAGAATGTCCTGAACGTTGGGTGAATAGCCGTTGAGGTAGTCTTCGAAATCAGCAAGGAGATGCTGCTGGCTGCCGCGCGATTTGAGGTCACGCAGGATAAATTGCGAGGTGTTGTAGAATGCCTGCCCAGCCGCTTCGCAGAGTGCTGCACGCTGTTCGGTGATTCCTGCATCGTCGAGCATTTTTTTTATATCGAGCACGGCTTGTTTGGTCGGTTCAAGCACGGCGTCCATGCGGCGGATGACGCACATGGGGAGAATGACGTCTGGGTATTTGCCCCGCTTGAAGAGGTCACGGAGGACATCGTCGGCTATGCCCCAGATAAAGGATACAATTTTGTTGTGGGTGACTTCGTTCATGAAATGTTGTTTAGCGGAAACAGCGAAGTAAATGGCATTCAAGGAATAAGAAAAATATGCGTGAATTTAAATATAGGCAAGAGATTTGAATTAGTGTCGTGTCATGTGTATTCTGACGGTTGGCATTCTATGGTGGACCCCGATTTTTAGACAGCGGTTTAAGTTGTTAACTTGCCCCAAAAAGGAGCAGGTAATGACAAAAAGGACACGAAAAAATTTCAGCAGTGACTTTAAGGCCAAAGTGGCGCTTGAGGCTATTCAAGGGGTCAAGAC
>CAINOO010000197.1 GCA_903851535.1 uncultured Chlorobiaceae bacterium
ACCAAAGAGAAAGAGTCGGGCAAGACCGTCGTCACCATAAAATGACTGGATAAAGGGCATGACAAAGCCAAGATTCATGATGGCCGATCCGCTCACCAGCACGGCACAGCTCATTGTATTCATGCCGGAAGCTTTTGCTGCGAGCGTTGCCGCAACCACTGTTGCAAGCATGAGAAGGATTGAGATGAGAGGCAGTAAAAACATCGTGTGGCTTATAACCACATAGGGAAGTACAGAAAGCAGGAGTGCGGGAAGTGTCAACCGATGGACAAGCCTGAAAAGAACAGTTGCCGCAGAATCATCAAAAGCGGATGTTTTGCGCAAAAGCATTCCAAAAAAAAATGTCGTATAGGATGGTGCAAGAAGAAACGCAAGGTCGAACATCACCGAAAGAAAGAGAAGCTGTTAAGCCAGGGACTGGTGAAAGTTGTGCACCCGAGAGGAGTCGAACCTCTAACCTTCTGATTCGTAGTCAGATGCTCTATCCAATTGAGCTACGGGTGCATGGTAATGGTAGCGTGTACGGGATTCGAACCCGTGATCTTCGCCTTGAGAGGGCGATGTCCTGGGCCACTAGACGAACACGCCAGGTAATTACTCTTTCCAATCATTCATTCATAATACGGTGGGCCCTGTAGGACTTGAACCTACGACCCAGCGATTATGAGTCGCTTGCTCTGACCAACTGAGCTAAGGGCCCTCAATGCTTGGCTTTAGAGGCAGTTAATATAATGCTTCACCAATAATATCCAAACAAATAATTATCTTTTTCTCAAGTTTTTTAAAATTCGCTATACTTTTCCCGGCTGATATCGGCTCCAAGGCTGTTCAGTTTTCGTTCGATTCTCTCATATCCCCGGTCGAGATGATAGACCCTCAGCACTTCTGTTGTGCCTTCGGCGACAAGTCCCGCAAGAACAAGGCTTGCCGATGCTCTCAGATCGGTCGACATAACTTTTGTTCCTGAAAGAAGTTGGGGCCCATGAACAAGAGCCTGGTTTTTGTGGATGTCAATATGGGCACCGAGCCGGTTCAGTTCAGGAATATGGTTGAACCGCTCATGATAGACCTTGTCGGTAATATGACTTATTCCTTCAGCCTGGGTCATCAGAGCGATCCATTGTGCCTGCATGTCGGTTGGAAAGGATGGGTAAGGTTTTGCCGTGACATCAGTTGGAAGAAGCTTTTCAGGACTTTTCAGGGTTATGCTGTTTTCAGTGGTCTCAATGGAACAACCCGCATGGACAAATTTTTTCAGCACAGCGTTCATCTGCCCGGGGTTAACACCGTTGATGGTAATCTCACCTCCGGTTATGGCCGCAGCAGCAAGCAGGGTTCCTGTTTCGATGCGATCAAAAACATTATGAAACTCAATGGTTTTGAGCTTGTTTGTGCCCTCAATTTCGAGTTCGGTTGTTCCTGTTCCCCTGATCGTTGCGCCCATGGCAACGAGAAAATTGCAGAGTGTTTCAATTTCAGGTTCTGCAGCAGCATTGCTGATGGTGGTGGTACCCTCGGCAAGTACGGCAGCCATGAGCGCATTTCCTGTCGCTCCAACAGAAGAAATCGGGAAATCGATATGACCGCCTTTCAGTTTTCCCCCCGGGACTGTGGCATCAATAAATCCGGTTTCAATGGTAATGATTGCGCCGAGTTTTTCCATTGCCATTAAATGGAGATCGATAGGGCGAGGACCGAAAGCACAGCCTCCTGGAAGAGAGACCCTTGCATGGCCAAATCGTGCAAGCATCGGTCCGAGCACATAGATTGATGCCCTCATTTTTTTTACCAGTTCATAGGGTGCCTGAACATTTTCCACGTTGCGGGACGAGACTTTCAGAGTGTTTCCCTCAAAGGTTGTTTCCGCGCCCAGATGATGCAGAAGCTGGGTAAACGTCTTGATATCAACCAGATCAGGAATCTGATGAAGGGTAAAGGTTCCGTTTCCGGTAAGCAGGGTTGCGGCAATGATCGGCAGGGAGGTATTTTTTGATCCCGAAGCGGTTATAATTCCGGAAATCCGGCGGCCACCTCTTATGACAAGCTTGTCCATGTGTATTGATAACGCTGATGAAAAACGGATAGTTACCATTATTTCGGTTCAAGAAAAACAATTTTTTTTTCTCTCTCTGTTTGCGAAGAAAAGATTTTATCCTTTACCTTGAGCAGATGTTCTTATCCTGTTTATCAATACGATTTCTTGTTACAGATTTCTTGTAAAAGGGTTGAATTGTAATCCTCCGGAATTATTTATGATCGTTATTGCCTCACCGGCTCTTTTTTCAAGGGTGTTGCGGATTGCAGCGCTTCTCTTTTTGCTTTTGACGGGTATGTCGGCCTCAGCAGTAGCGGCTTTACCAAGAAACAGCGAGATAGCAAGGATTACGAAAGAGCGAGCATTGGTAGAGCAGAACCTTGCGGGTCTGAAACTGCAACTTCAGGAGTACCAGTCAAAACTGCTTATAAC
>CAINOO010000198.1 GCA_903851535.1 uncultured Chlorobiaceae bacterium
GAACCTGAACCTTTCGGGAGCCTGTTTCGATGCTGCAAACCTGAGAGGCACGAGCTTCAGGAATGCTCTGCTCGGTAAAGCCTCGTTCAGAAACGCCAACCTTGTCAATGCCGAGTTTCTTGACTGCAACACCTCCGGAGCTGATTTCATGGAAGCCGATGCCGTTGCGGGAATCTGGCGTAACTGCGATCTGCGAAAAAGTCGGTGGTTGTCAGCAGAATTGCGACTTGCTTCGTTCGTCAAGTGTCAGGCAACCGAGATGGCTGATTTCCCTGATGAGAACGTTTTTTATTCTGTCGCTCGCTGCGAAGGCATGGCCAGCGCGATGCTTCCCTTCACCGCTCGGTGCTCGATCTACGACGGCCATTCCGGCAGGGTCAATGCTGCGGGATTCAGCCCGGACGGCACGCGCATCGTTTCCGGTTCCGGCGATAACACGCTGAAGCTCTGGGATGCGCACTCTGGCACCTGCCTCATGACTACGGCAAGCCTGCCGGACAACGAAACCGCTTCGTGGAGTGAAAAGGAGCTGAAGCTGCTTTCGGCATCGAAGGATGCATGGCGGTGGATTGGCTTTTCCAATGGTAATCAACGCCTGCCAATCGAGTTGCACGACGATACGGATACTTCAAGAGCAAGAACGTTCCAATGATTACGAAGAATTCAGATGAGGGAAATTGGAAAGAGGAGGGACAACTTGATCAGGTTCCTCTCGACAAGGTGTTCACCGATAAGGCATCCGGTAAAGATACCAAGAGGCCGGAACTTGATGCGCTGCTTTCGTTTGTCCGTGAAGGTGATACGGTCGTTGTGCACAGCATGGATCGCTTGGCCCGCAATTTGGATCTGCGCAGTCTGGTACAAAAACTGACCAAGAGGGGTATTCGGATTGAGTTTATCAAGGAGCATCTGATGTTCACGGGAGAAGACTCACCGATGGCCAATTTGATGTTATTGGTCATGGGCGCATTCGCTGAATTTGAGAGGGCGTTGATCCGCGAGCGGCAGCGGGAAGGTATTGAACTTGCAAAACAGCGGGGAGCCTATCGTGGCCGAAAGAAATCGCTCAACAGCGAACAGGTTGCCGAGATGAAACTCCGCATAGCAGAAGGTCAACAGAAAACACAGGTGGCCCGGGATTTTGGTATCAGTCGAGAGACACTCTATCAATATTTGCGTTTGTCGGAGAGCTGATAAGACATCGACGTCAGAGCGGAGCGCCTCCCCTGGTTTTGCATGCTCTCTAATCAGAAAATAATCGGCAATCGGTTGTACTTGTGTCGTATATTTTTAAATTGATCCAGTACAGCAAACGCAACGCTGCTGTCGCAGGTCCGTGTTTGTCTGATTTTCCCTTTTGAATAGCAATCGATTCTATTAAAGTCTCTTGCCATTTCCAATAACCAAGCAAAAATCATGAAAAAAGCCCTCTGTTTCTTGTTTATACCCCTCATCACTATTGTGACAGGTTGCTCTATGACTAAAGAACAGATTCAATCATCCAAACCTGTTGATAAAAGCTTGGGTATCGTGCTTGCTGCTGTGACTACGAAAAAAGCCACGTATGTTGAGGATGCCAATTACTACCTCAGGGAAACTGGCACCAAAGAGGAACAGCGCATTGATGCATTTGAAGGCTCGCTTTTCGGAAAGCACGATGATTATCCTGAAGACAAATCGCGAGATGGAAGCCTCATTGCCTTGCCGCTCAAACCCGGTAACTATGAACTCTACAATTGGGGACTCTATATTGCCACCGGCGTCAATTTTACCGATATTCATCCGGCCAAACCGCCTGTACCGCTCAAATTTACGATAAGTCCGGGCGAAATCACCTACATCGGCGACCTGCATATCGAACCGATAATGGGCAAAAATTTCTTAGGGATATCAATCCCTGGGGGCGGAAATCCTGATATCTCCGACAAAAGCGTCGTTGATCTGCAATTGCTCAGGAAAAAATATCCGAATTTGCAGGATTGGCCTGTGCGTACCGATGTTCTTGATGGAAAGGCATGGGAAATACAGCCCTGAGGAGAGCCGCCTCCGGTTTTGCATGCTCTCCTGCTGGAGCAAGATTTTAAAGGAGAGGCAAGAGCCACCGTTGAGCTGATTTTACAATTTCGGGGGATGGGCAATAATAGCCATTTAGCGACTTGTCTTTTATTATAAATATTCTGATATTAGTAGCATGACTACCAATATCAGAATAAAATTAA
>CAINOO010000199.1 GCA_903851535.1 uncultured Chlorobiaceae bacterium
ATTTTTTGCCCTGCCATATTCTTGTCGAGTCTGGCAATCTCCAGTGAGCGGCTTCTCTCTATCCCGATACGTACGGCATCATCAAGGGTAATTGATCTGCTCTCACCCAAAGCATCGGCAGCGTGCAGAAGAGATGGCCCTGTCAACAAATGAAAAGGCAAAACAACCAAAAGTATTACTCTCCACCAAGTCGCTTTTCGTCTCATTTTATTATAATATATTAACTTATCACATTTAATAACCTACAGGACAAACAAAGCTCAAACCATGGCACAACGCTGAAACCAACGAGCCTGAGAACAGGCTGACCACAGGGAAAAGATGAGAGACAGGGCACGGCCAGCCTCTCATTTTCTTCCTTTCTATAATACCATTCTTTTAAGTCATTTCTGAAAAAGCAGTACTGATAGGCAAGAACTTTCCTGGAGAAGAGCTTGTACTCCGTTACAGGGAGTTGCGGCGTGTAAGGCAGATTTGAGATTAACTCAATCGGCTGACACCAATGTTCAGCCGATCGAATCATCTGGTACTCTTGTCATCAGGTTTGGCAACGATCAATACATGGCCGAACCTTGTCTCGGTTATTATGGCCTCAGCGCTCAGTTGCAGCATCGGTGAGCATGATGGATAGCTGCATAGTGCTTTGCTTGACTTGTCTGCACGCTCAACTCCTTCTGGGGCAGCTCAAGCAAGATCTTGCCGCTGTTTTCCAGATCAATTAAAGGTGCCCCTTCATCAATACCATGATAGTTTACCGGTGGCCCGAAGCTTGTTGTGAAGAGCGCTCCGGCAGTAACCAGTTCAAGGGAACCATGTGCATCTGTTGCTCCGCCAGTCGCCTGCATCGGACAGTTATTGCCCATGATAGCACGATAGGCGGAATTGATGCGGAACAACTCATCTGACGAAGATTTCGATGTTGTCGATACAGAGCATCATTCATAATTCATCCTCCCTGCAGTTAGCGTTTTATTATTTATTTACATGAACGAAAAAGTTGTTGTTAGAAATGATGAGTAAATGCATCGTCAAAAATTTGAATTTCTTCATTTGGAGGCATTCCAGCCTGTGATATATACTCCAGTTCATCAATTACCCGATCAACGGAGTGAGTCAGAATGGATCGAGAAGAAAGAACGGCACAATTACAATAGGTGCAGTTCTGATTGCAACCACGGGCCGTCAGTACGCCTGCATTATTGGTAACAGGAAGTATACCTGAAAGATAGGGCGAAGGAAATTTATCGAGGTAGTCTTTGATATGCCTATCAACCTCTTCGATATTCTGAAGGATATTCGTAGCCTGAACACTCGGAGTCGGCCTCCCGAATACCACAATAACATGTGGCGCTACTCGTTTAATCGCCTTGGCCAACAGGACGCTTGCCTCATAGTTGGTAACATAGACGGTCAGTCCGACAACACTTGGCTTTCTCTCCAAAATACGCGTATGGCCTGATCTGCAATGGTATCACCTGTCAGATACAAAAAGTATCAGGTATATCGCTCACTCCACAACTGGCCGAGCCTTTCGCGGATATACTTTTCGCGGCCTTCATCACCGGGGCGGTAATAGGCCTTAGGCTCCATGCCTTCGGGAAAGTAATTCTGCCTGACAAAATGAGCGGGATAGCTGTGCGGGTATTGGTACCCGGCGCCATACCCTTCACTTTTCATGAGTTTGGTCGGTGCATTGCGCAGATGGAGTGGAACGGGAAGTTCAGGGCTCGATTTGGTGAAGCTCATGGCCTCATTGACTGCCTGATAGCTTGCATTTGATTTGGGTGCGGATGCAAGGTAGGTAACACCCTGTGCCAGATTGATCCTTGCCTCGGGCATACCGATCAGGGCTACCGCCTGAAAAACCGAAATGGCAAGCGTGATGGCATAAGGGTCAGCATTGCCGATATCCTCGCTGGCAAAGATGACCATCCGCCGTGCAATGAATTTTGGATCTTCCCCTCCCTCAATCATCCGGGCAAGCCAGTAAAGCGCAGCATCAGGATCAGAACCTCGCATGGATTTGATAAAGGCGGAGATGATGTCATAATGGTTCTCCCCTCCCTTGTCATAATTCGGAGCCTTGTACTGCAATGCCCGCTCAAGCAGTTCCCTGTTCAGCACCATTGCAGGTGCCCCATCAGGCAGAAGGGAGATGGCCGCTTCGACAGCATTCAATGCCTTGCGTGCATCGCCCCCGGAAAACTGCAACAGAAAATCAAGATCGGCGATCTCAATGGGGAGCTCCTTTAAAAGTCGATCCTCCTTCAGGGCACGTCGAATCACCTGCGCAATCGCTTCTGGCTCGAGAGATTTGAGAATATAGACCTGCATTCGGCTCAAGAGTGCGCCATTGACCTCAAAGGAGGGGTTTTCAGTCGTTGCGCCGACCAGCACAATGAGGCCCTGTTCAATGGCATGGAGCAGCGTGTCCTGCTGCGCCTTGTTGAATCGGTGAATTTCGTCGATAAAAAGCATTGTCCTCTGACCAGCCCGCCTTGATTTTTCAGCCTGCTCAAGCGCCTTGCGCACCTCCTTCACCCCTGAATCGATGGCTGAAAGCTGTTCAAAAGAGTACGCAAGCGATGTGGCACAGATTTCGGCGAGTGTGGTTTTTCCGGAACCGGGAGGGCCCCAGAAAAGCATTGATGGCATCTGGCCGCCAGCAAGGAATTTGCGCAGCGGCCCTTCCGGCCCCACCAGGTGCTCCTGCCCGGCCACATCGTCAAGGGTACGCGGACGAACCCGTTCAGCAAGAGGCTGAAAATAATCTTCGGCGGATGGGACGGACGAAAAGCCGAAAAGATCCGACTGCAAATGTTCAGTGCCAGCCATTTAAAATCCCTGTTCCCTGAGCCACTCCTCATTAATTTTTGAATCGGCCGCAGCAGCCGAGGAGAGCGTTCCAAGCTGACGCGCCACATATTTGCCAAGAATGTCGAACTCGAGGTTTACCCGCCTTCCCGCTTTCAGTTCATGAATGGTGGTATGGGCAAACGTAAAGGGGATAACCGCCACGGCAAAAAGCTGTGCTTCAAGTTTTGCAACGGTGAGGCTGATCCCGTCAATCGTTATCGAACCGGCAGAGACAATGAAGGGGCTGAACGCATCCGGAAAGGCTATCCAGAGCTCACGGCTGGAGCCAAGCTCCCTGACCGCCTGCACCACTGCTGCGCAATCAACATGGCCAAGCACGAAATGGCCTCCGAGGCGGTCAAGGGGACGAACTGCCCGCTCAAGGTTCACAAGCGATCCCTGATGCAACGAGCCAAGCGTTGTTTTCGAAAGCGTCTCCTCGACCGTATCGACCTCAAACCATCCATCACCATGAGCAACAACGGTCTGGCAAACGCCGTTGATGCTCACACTCTCGTCAACCGAAAGAGTGCTGAACTCCGCAGCATTGGGGAACTGCACCCGTAGCCGCAACCCACCCTTACTCCGTACCAATCCGGCGACCCGGCCAACATCCTTGATAATTCCTGTAAACATCGTGCCTTACGCGAGCACCTTGAGGGCTGCACTGTAATCCGGCTCTTCAACAATTTCAGGTACCTGCTCCGTATAGCGCACAATCCCGTCGCCATCAATAATGACAATAGCACGCGAAAGAAGTCCCTTGAGAGGGCCGGAAGCAAGAGTCACCCCATAATCGAGACCAAATTGGGGAGAGCGGAAGACTGAAAGTGAGACCACATTTTTTAACCCTTCGGTTTCACAAAAACGGCTCTGTGCAAAGGGCAGATCTGCGGAAATACAGAGCACAACGGTGTTGTCGAGCGATGCTGCCTCCTGATTAAATCGTCTGACAGAAGTTGCGCAGACTGGCGTGTCGAGGCTTGGAAAGATGTTCAAAACCAGTCTTTTGCTTGCAAAATCGGCAGGTCCGGCCTCAGAAAGATCGGTTTTCACCAGACAGAAAAAAGGAGCTTCGGAACCTTTGGCGGGAAGAGAGCCAACCGTTTCACATGGAGTGCCTTTGAAGGTAATCTGTGCCATAACAAAATTAGTTTTCGGTTAGAAAAATTGCTGCAAAAACCACAAAAGTGTAAGTCAACACCATCAGTCCCACGGACCGCTGCCACGGGCAAGATTAAAGCGTCCAGCGCCAAAAAAGAAAACCGCAAGTGCGCCAAAGAGATAAAATGCCTGAAGTTCAAGAGCATATCCACCATGCGCCGACACCGAAAGGAGCGATCTGGTATGAACAAGAAAAATTGCCATCAGCATAACGAAAACCTGTATCAGGGCGGCCTGACGGGTATAGAGCCCCAATATCATAAAAAAAGGAGCCAGAAGTTCACCGACAAGCACAAAGTGCGAAAAATAACCAGGAAAACCGGCTTTGACAAGCATCTGCTCCACAAAACCATAGCCGTGCTGAAGCTTGTCTATACCATGAAAAAGCAGCATGATACCAACCAAAAGCCGCAAAATCAACTTTCCAAGATCGCTGTTATTGACAAAACGGTCAACCATAACAAGCCTCCTTTTTGGATATTTCTTAGCCATCGTAATTCCCGTTTTATGTTCAATCCCTGCTGATTCTGATCCTCCTGTTCAAGCCTCAACATACGCCTCGACAAGCAGATCACGGCCAAAAAACTGCGGTAACCCGAAACAGAGATGCACAGCCTGGCCCGGGATGCTCACACCGAGAGGCGCAAACGCACTCAAGGCATCCCCTCCGAAGAGTTTTGGCGCTACAAATATAAGTATTTTATCAACAAGCTTTTCTCGAATGAATGAGGCCGATAAACGGCTTCCTCCCTCAACCAGCACAGAGAGTACCTGTCGTTTATGCAGCTCCACAAGCACCTGGTGTAAATCGAGCTTGCCGGAATGCTCATCGACAAAAAGCACCCTCACCCCATGCTCCTGTAACCGTGCGGCCTTAGGCAAACCGGCATAGATGGATGATGCAACAACAAGAGTCGGCGCACCGGAGTCAAAAATTTTCGATTCAAGCGGCAGACTCAGCCTGCAATCAAGAACAACCCTGAGGGGATTACGACCGGAGCAGTGCCTGACCGTAAGCTGGGCATCGTCGGCACGCACCGTTGCCTCACCGACCATCACGGCATCATACACGCTCCGAAGTCGGTGCACCTCACTCCTCGACTCCTCACCGGTAATCCAGCGGGATGCCCCGAGCGAAGTTGCAATTTTGCCGTCAAGCGTCTGAGCCAGCTTCAGGGCAACAAAAGGCAGCCCTGTTGTATGACTTTTGATAAATGCCTCATTGCACTTCACGCACTCCGCCTCGAGCACCCCTTCCATCACCGCAATCCCTGCGGCATGAAGCCTTGCAATCCCCTTTCCGGCAACCTTGACGTGAGGGTCACGACACCCGATAACAACACGCATAATCCCTTTTTCAACAATCAAATCGCTGCATGGAGGGGTTTTACCAAAATGGGCACAGGGCTCAAGGGTCACATAGAGCGTCGAACGGCGAAGAAGTGCCTCATCGGCAACAGAGGCAATGGCAAGCACTTCTGCATGAGGGCCGCCAAACTGCTGATGGTACCCTTCGCCAATAATCTCTCCCTCATGAACAATAACCGCGCCGACCATGGGATTGGGGCTCACACTTCCGGCACCAAGCAAGGCAAGTTCGAGCGCTCGCCTCATAAAAAAAGCATCATCATGCAACGTCATATCCTCACCCCTTCTGATCAGACTCTCTGTTGACCTGCACCAGCCTGATGCCTGAAAGCCTTAGCAATTCGTCGATATGCTCAATTTTATAGGGCTTGTCATAGTAAATGGTCTTTATACCCACGTTGATGAGCACTTTCAAGCAGTGAATACAGGGACTGGCCGTAATGTAAATATCGGAATCCTTGATTGATACGCCATGCTTTGCCGCCTGGGCAATGGCATTGATTTCTGCATGAATCGTGTTGACACAATTCTCCTCGACCGTTCCATCGGGATGAATACTGCGATAAATCCGGCAGTTGCTGTCATTGCAGTGAGGAAGGCCTGATGGCGCTCCATTGTACCCGGTGGAGAGAATACTGTTCTCCCTCACAATGACCGCCCCGATATGACCCCTGGTACAGGTCGCCCTGCGTGAAACAAGATGGGCAACACTCATAAAATAGTCATGCCAGCCAAGCCGCTTTTCAACCACTGAACCTCCCTCCACGCTCTCCCCTTGGCAACAACATCCGCTCTTTGTTTCTTCCGCCATAGTCCTGTATTTATGATATTGTGTATTGTGAAAAAATAGGAGCCACGTTCAGCCCTAAAATAGAAAAAAAAGATGACCCTCACGCAACCAGCTTATTGATGATATGCTACGAAATTACTTTACCCTCTATCATGCGGCCATGGAGCTGCATCAGCGTCTTGCGGGCGGCCACCTCTCCGGAATCTTTTCAGAACATAAAAACCAGGTGACCCTCACCTTCATAACCCCCGACACCCGGCACGTACAGCTTACCCTCGTCACCCACAACCCCCTCCTCTGCTTCTCCACCAGAGAAGGAGAGAAGAGAACAAAACGCAACTCGGCAAGCGTCATGGGCGAACTCTCCATGCAACAGGTACGATGCGTCACCATCTCCCCTGCTGACCGGGAAATTTCTATCCATTTTACCAACGAAACACTTCTGGTGTTGCATCTCTTCAGTGCAGACACAAACCTTTTTCTTGTCAGGGAGAACCGCATTACCGATGCCTTCAAGCATAAAGGTGCCCTCACCGATCAGCCCTGTCAGTCGGCGGACGACTCTCCTGAAATTTTAAGAGAGCTTGAAACCATCGCCATAAACAAGGCGCTTTTTGTGGAGCGATATAACACCATGAACAACGAAGGCTGTGCCGAAAGAGTTTCGGCCACCCTCAGGGGCTTCGACAAGACACTGGTGCGCGAAGTACTGACGCGGGCCGGAAATGAGGAGAACCCCGAAGCACTCTTCACCGCATTTCAATCGGTATTTTATGAGCTGCTCGACCCGCAGCCAAGGGTTTCACAAAAAGAGAATGGAGAGCCGTACTTCACCCTTCTGCACCACGCCGATACAGCCGGACGCTCTTTTGACTCCGTCCTTGAGGGACTTGCCCATTACACCCTCACCATGCAGCACTTTCTTGAAACAAAAGAGGAGCTGAAAGCAATGCGAACAAAACTGCTGCGGCAAATCGGAAAAACAAAAAAAACACTTGATGGATTCAACCCTGAACTGCTCGATCACTTTGCCCGGAACTATGAAGAGTGCGGCCACCTGCTCATGGCTGCCCTCTACCAGACAAGAACAGAACGGAAGAGCATCACCGTCAAAAACATTTTTAAAACCGGTACTCCAGACCAAATCATTGCACTTAAAGAGGCCCTGACTCTCCAGAAAAATGCCGAAGAGTACTTTTCAAAAGCCGCAAAAACCAGGGAAAAACAGAAGAAAATGGAAGCACGGCAAGCCTCGCTTCAACAAGAAATGGGAACGCTTCAAGAGCTTCTTGCCGCAACGGAGTGTATTGCCAGCCCCCGGGAGGCTCGACAATTTCTTCAGCAACAGAGCGCTCAAACGAGCAACTCCCGCGATTCTGCGCTGAAAAACATCCGCACAGCCCCACCATTCAAAAGCGTTACCCTCTCTGCGACAATCACCCTGTTTGTCGGGAAAAATGCCGCAAACAATGAACTCCTCACCTTCAGCCACACAAAACCCAACGACATCTGGCTCCATGCCCGAGGCTGCTCCGGCTCTCACTGCGTCCTCAAGGGCACAACACTCAACAACCTCCAGGCAATCCGGCAAGCCGCCGAAATTGCCGCCTGGTACTCTTCGGCAAAACACTCCTCACTGGTTCCGGTGATCTACACACTAAAAAAGTATGTCCGGCGCGGCAAAAAACTCGCTCCTGGCCAGGTGATTGTTGAGCGCGAAGAGGTACTGCTTGTGAAACCATCAAACAAGCTTTTCAGCGATCATGCCTGAAGAGAAGCAGCGGTATGGAGATATTTTGCCGCAAAGTCCGTGAAACACTGCCAAAAAGAATTCTTTCAGGCAGTGTGTGGCCGTGAGCAGCCATTGCCACGAGATCATAGCTCTTCTCCTCAATCTCCCTGAGAATCTCCCGCTCCGGTTCTCCACTCCTGACAACAACAGTGACCCCAATCCCTTCTGCCTCAAGCTTCTGGCGGTAGCGATCAAGAATGAGCGTCGACTCCGCACGAAGAAAACGCTCCTGATCGAGGGTATGGGAATGAACAACATGCAGCAGATGCAGCGTAGCTCCAAGCTGCAAGGCAAGTGCCGAAACCTCTTCAACAAGAAAAGCATCAACCGGAGAACAGTCGATGGCAACAAGAATATTATGGTAGACCTTCATCTCAGCTTCCTCCAGTCATGGTCGTGTAAAGAAAATAGCCGTTGAGAGCAAGAACAAGCGCCACAACAAGAGAGACGGCCGCAAACTCGGCATTTCCACTTCTGAAACCGCCCATCACCTTTCGACTACGGCAGAGCATCACCAGCGGCACAAGGGTAAAGGGAAGCTGAAGGCTCAAAACCACCTGGCTCAAAATCAGAATGCGAAAGCTGTCGAGACTGAAGAGAATGACGAGCAGCGCAGGAATGGCCGTAACAAAAACCGCAACACGGTAGAACGTCGTTCGGGGATCGGCCGGTTTGCCCATGAAACCCGTTATCACATCGGCCTCTGCCATCGAGGAGGTGATAGAAGAGCCTACACCTGAAAAAACAAGTGCAACAGCAAACAGCAGCCCGGCAAGCGCTCCGGCAAGCGGCTTCAGCGTTGCCGATGCCTGCTCAATACTGTTGACCGGAATATGGTTGCGGAAAAATACTGCGGCAGCAACAATGATCATCGAAGAGTTAACCACCCAGCCGAGCGTCATGGCAAGAATGGTATCCATTTTTTCATAGCGGAGCAGCTCCCTCTTCTCCTCCTCCGAAATCCCCCACTCCCTGCTATGAATAACATTTGAATGGAGAAAAATATTATGCGGCATCACCAGAGCCCCAAGAATGGCCAGAGCAATATAAATACTCTCCCGACCAACCCTCGGCACAACCAGCCCGGAGGCAACCCCCGACCAATCTGGCCTGACAATAAAAAGTTCAGCAAGATAGCAAAGCGTGATAATGCCGAGAAAACCGACAATGATGGTTTCGACCCGGTGATAACGCTGGCTGATAATCAGAAACACCTCGATCAGAAGCGTCAGCAGCGATCCCATCCAGAGCGGCATACCAAAGAGCAACGTGAAACCGATAGCGCCTCCCAGAAGCTCGGCAACATCGGTTGCAATACAGGCAACCACAACACTGACACCAAGAAACGCTGTGACCGGCCCGGAAAAATGGTCACGGATATTGACCGCAAGAGATTTTCCTGTGGCAATGCCGAGTTTGGCCGCCAAATGCTGAATAAGCACCAACATGAGCGTGCCAAGCGTGACCACCCAAAGCAGCTCATAACCAAAGCTGGACCCTCCCTCAATATTGGTGGCCCAGTTGCCAGGATCGACAAAACCAACCGTTACAAGAAACCCGGGGCCAAGAAAACCAAGAAGCGTCCTGAGCGAAAAGCCCCTTCTTTCGACTCCTCCCTGCATCAGAGCACTCGCTGGATGCAGGCCCGATGACTGTCACATGACTCCCGGCAAAGAGTACTGACGACGACGGCAATGTGGTATTGGCTCATCATTCCTGCAACCCCGATGTTGCCGGAGTGCGCGTTGCCTCGGCGGCTTTGGCCTTCAGGGTGCGGAACTTGTCGCTGACCGCCTCGATTTTTGCCTCCCATGCCGGATCTGGTTTTGTCGATTCAGCTTCCTTCAGAAAGGTCAGCAAGGTAGAGGTACAGGCAATCGGATCGAAAAGAATCCATTTTGCCGATATGCCGAGAAAAATCGCCAGCACAAAAAGGGCAAACTTTAAAAACCCGAGAGAAGAGGGTAAAAATAACGCGAACACACCAAGGGGAATCATAAAGAGAGTAGTCGTCACAACAACAAAAACATAGCTGAGCAACGTCAATGCCACGGCATTCTTGAGCAGCGCTTTCCATGACTGGCAGTAGATGACAATCCCTGATTTGGCTGCATCAAAAACATTCTCGTTTCCGGTACGAAAGGTATAGGCAATAACCGACTCATCAATATAGGTAAGGCTGAAATTCACAATACGCTGCACCATGCTCGCAAGACCCTCAAGCGCCGGTATGGGCAGCACATTCATCACATTGAAGAGCGTGCGGTTAAGTGAAACAAGCACGCCCTTCACCAGTTGATCAACAAGGGCAAGAACACTCACCTCCTTGTAATAGTGCATCACCCGCTCTTTTGCCCACACCGTCTGGGAAATTCCCGACGGCAAGCTCCCTTTTGTGGCAATTTCCGTAATCAGGGCAATATGGCCCGCCTGCAAAAGATAGAGCACATATTCACGCAGCAGCCTGAAACCGAAACCCCCGGCAAAGAGCGCAATAAAAAACAGGACCACTGCAGCGCCACTCCCGAATACACTGCCAATAAGCACCAGAATGGCAAGAAAAAACGCCACAACAAAGGCGATAGCGCTATAAACCACTGTCCGGTAAAGAAGATAGACCCTTGTTTGTGCCACGATTTTGATGGCTTCACCAAGCTGCAGACCCATAAGAGTTTTCCTTTATTCAGGTTAGTTATCAACAAGCTGTAATGGGGTTCCGCTTGTTCATTTTGAGCCTGACCATGCAGCGGGCACCAAAATGGCCCTCCCACAGACTACGGGACAAGCACCAGGCGAAAACCCACACTATCTTTACGCAAATAGGGGTAGGCATTAAAACGATGAGCTGAGCGGCAAAGCCTCGCATCGCTATTCCATCCCCCGCCACGAAGCACACGGAGCGAACCTGTTGCTGACCCCACAGGATTGGAAACAGTACCTTCCGCTTTACATTCGTCATAGTACGTTCCACTGTACCAATCGCTGCACCACTCCCAGACATTGCCGTGCATGTTGTACAAACCCCACGCATTGGGAGCAAAACTGTTCACCACAACACATTTACCCCTGTACACCCCTTTCTGATTGTTGGTGAACGGATTTTTGTAGGGATTTTTGTAAGGATTTTTGTAGGGATTATCCCCGTTATAGTTGGCATGACCACTCATCAACTCCTCTCCGGTATTGAAAGGCGTTGTGGTTCCGGCACGGCAAGCATATTCCCATTCAGCCTCAGTCGGTATCCGGAACTTCTTCCCCGTTTTTTCTGTCAGCCACTGACTGTAGGCGACAGCGTCATACCAGCTCACATGCAACACAGGATGATTCTCTTCATTATGAGATCGCACACTGCCAGACAATTCGTTACGCCTGCTTATCTCTCCTCCCGCTTTTTCTGCTTCAGTCCGGGCAGAAGCTTCCACGAAGCTCCTGAACTCGCCAACAGTTACCGCATATTTACACAAAAAAAAATCATTAACCCTTACCAGATGCTGAGTTTCATCACTGCCGCGAAGGAACTCACTGAAAGGGCTGCCCAGCATGAACTCTCCACCGCGTATCAAAACAAAGTTCTGGAGAAGAGAGTCGTCGCCAACAGTAAAAGTGGGCGCAGTTGCAGCAGAATAAAGCTGTTCAGATGATTCTTGATTGAGACGATCTTGCTTGTGACCAAAAAATATAGTAGACCAGATCATTCCGTAATCGTTTACCGTTATAAGTTTCTGCTTGCAGGCTGTTGCACTGTTGAATCAATCGCGACAGGACACGATCACATCAAGTAAATCACAAGCAGATTTGTATAGAAAATACAAAAAGTGTACTGAAATTTGACAGGTTTCCTGATTTTTTTCTTATAACAGAAACGCCCGCTTTTTTTTCATTAACTCTTTATTATAATTATTTCTAATAGAAACAAAAAAATGCAGTGAACTATTCGCATGCCAACGAGTTTTTGTTGCTTTCATTTAAAAACTGTATCCATGCATTGCCCGCATGAATCACCGGATGAATTTAATGAAGCCAGCTCTTGTTTATAGCCACTGTCGGATTTACCTTGATGAGGTCGACGTATCCTCCAAACTTAGCCTTTACGGTACCATGGAAACCTATAAACTTGTCCTGCCCGAACATCTCAACCATTACGGCTTTCTCTTTGGCGGTAACCTTTTGAAATGGATTGACGAAATCGGTTATATCACTGTCTCCCTTGATTATCCCGGCTGCAACTTTGTGACCGTTGGTATGGATAAGGTGGAATTCAAAAAAAGCATTCGGGGAGGGTCAATCCTCTGTTTTGTAACTGAAAAGAACAAAATCGGACGAACCTCAATCGAATACACCGTACGCGTCTACAAAAAAAGTATTGAGACCGGTGAGCGGGTTATGGCTTTCAGCACACACATCACCTTCGTCTGCCTTGATGACAAAGGTGCAAAAAAAGAACTCTGCTGCGGCTATAAAGAGAAAGGTGACGGAAACAACTGCGTATGATCTCTTTTGCACCTCCTTTCGCTACCGGGAGGTATTGAAGACCGAACCGCTTAATCGGACCATAAGAGCAATACCGACGACAATCATAACGGTATTGGCCAGCCACATGGAGATCATGGGGTCGAGGATGCCCCGTTCGGCAATTTTTTCTCCGGAAATCATGAGCATCCAGTACAGCACAAAAAAGACAAGCGAGATGGCGGCACCAACACCAAACCCGCCGCGCCTGGCAAGAACGCCAAGTGGAGCACCAACCAGAACAAAGACAAAGCAGGCAAGAGAGAGCGCATATTTTTTATGATAGGCCGCCATGTAGCGATTGTACATATTCCGGTTTGATTCGATACTTCTGAGTTCACCATCAAGCTGAAGCAGTTGACGATCCACATAGGCTGCTGCTGCTGCCGCTCCCGCTTTTCCTGGCAACTTCAATGATCTGAGGCGCTTTCCTGGAGTCCCGGAGCTGCTTCCAGCTATCCACTGCCCAACCTTGTCAAGAGGCCTGTTGATGAGCTTTTCTGATGCTGAAATTCTTTTTCGGAACTCATCGCCAATGGCAAGCAACTCTTTTGCAGAAAGCTCGGTATCGCCTGAACGCATCCTATTCTCGGAAGAGCGTGAAAAACCGAAACCCGATGACTCAAAAACAAAACGGTGCTTCCTGAAACTCATGTGACGGTAGTTTTTGTGATCCGGCAGCCCTACCTGATGAATTTCACCATTAAAGAGGGTCATAACCAGATACTGGTAATCACCGGTAAAATCAACGGTGCCCTTTTCAGCCGTCACCATGGTGGTATAACCATGCCGGGTGGCATCATAAATCACAATACCCCTCAGCTCTTTTGCATCATCATCCGACTTTCGAACAAAAATGGAGTAGCCATCAAGAAGGGCTGAAAAGGCATTTTCCGTTAATCCGAACAACGGTTTTGAGCGTGCGATATCGACCATCATCGATTTCGCATAATAGTTTGACTTGGGAAGCACAACATTATTAAACCGCTCGACACAAAATGAAAGAACAAGGCCTGCAAGAAGAACCGGTATCATAATCCGATAAAGAGAGATCCCGGAGGCCCTGAAGACCGTCATTTCAGAAGTAGTTGTCAAAGAGCCGAATGCCATGACAACAGCAACGAGGACGGCCATGGGGGCCGCAAGCCCGACCATCCATGCCGACTGCAACGCAATAAGCTCAACAATGGTGGCAAATCCGATACCCTTGCCAATAAAACGATCAGCAAAAGTGGTAAAAAACTGAAGTATCAGAACAAAAATAATGGTGACAAAAGCAAACAGGAATGGCCCGATATGCGCCTTCAGAATATAGCGATCAATGATTTTCATAAACAGTACTCTCTTTGACTCCCCTTTGTTGCAATGATGGCCCCGACCGTGACAGCCTGGCTCGAACAGGCTGGCTGGAACAGGCTGATGCCAGGAGAATATAACCTAAATCGGATGATACACAGAAGGGCAATGCTGGCGGAAAGCCTGATGCTTTGTCGTTGGCTGTTTTGTCTGGTGACGACAAACCTGAAGTTTACCCGGTTTCAGCGAAAGTCAACAATCCACACTACAGCCGCAGCAACGGTATCGAACAAGTTGAAGGGATGAGCATGGAGCAGGACGTCTTAAACTTTTTTCCATTTAATCGTAACATCTCATTGCAAACAGAACGGTATAAACATGGTAAAGAATAGCTTTACGCGAAAGCATGAGCAGGGATAAAGCCAGGCAAAGCTTGACATTCGCGCGAGGAGCAAGGGAGGAGAATTGATTCAAAAAAGAAAGGCACCCTCCAGAGGTATAAAAAAATAAAGACCTGCAAGTCGTAACCTGCAGGTCTTTATTTTTTATGGTGCACCCGGGAGGACTCGAACCTCCAACCCATTGATTAAGAGTCAATTGCTCTACCATTGAGCCACGGGTGCAGAAAATCTATTTTGCCGGCAGTGCAGGAAGCGCTGGTGCAGATGGCACCGTGCCTGCAGGAGCCGGAGGCGGAACCTGAGCAGGAGGCAGCGCCGGAATATTCTGCTGCATAACACTTTCCGGAGCACTCTTTACCGTTCTGCCAGGAAGAGTAAATTCAGCGATAAAACAGATAACCATCACTGCTGCTGCAAGAATCGCCGTCATCTTGCTTAAAAAATCACCAGTCCTTCTCACGCCAAGCGTCTGAACGGTACCAAGACTTGCAATACCACCAGTCAGGCCACTGCCGCTTTTGGGACTTTGTAACAAAATGACCCCGATCAGCAGAATTGATGCAAGTAAACCGACTATGACAATGAAAACATGCATTTCCAGCCGCTTAAATAAATTTGCAAATATCGTATCTTCCCTTGAAGAAGGCCTTAATTTAGCAACTTTTCAAAAATATCCAAATCGCGATGGCTGATACTGCCAAAATAGTTGTGATAACAGGCGTCGCTATCGTTGTTTTTGGTCTTCTCATGATGGCTTCCGGCAAGGCTGGCTCATGGAGCTGGTTCAACTGGTTCGGCAATCTTCCTCTCGATTTCAAAATAGAGAGGGAAAACTTTCGGCTCTATTTTCCGCTTGGTACCTCATTGCTCCTCTCTTTGTTGCTTACCTTGTTCATCTCCCTTTTCAACAAATTTATTCGATAGCCCATACCCATGCCAGAAGAAATCAAAAGAGCAGCGCGCAGCGCAACGGTAAGCAGAACCACCAAAGAGACCAGCATCACCGCAACCGTGACACTTGACGGCACCGGGGTAAGCTCCGTGAACTCGGGGGTAGTTTTTCTTGATCACATGCTGACAAATTTCAGTAAGCACTCAGGTATTGATCTTGCTCTGGAGTGCTGTGGAGATCTTGATGTTGATGATCATCATACGGTTGAAGACATTGCCCTTGTGCTTGGGAGCACCATTGCCGAGGCGCTTGGCGACAAGCGGGGCATAGCGCGTTATGGATGGGCAATCATTCCGATGGATGAGGCCCTGGCACGTTGTGCCCTTGATCTGGGTGGAAGAAGCTGGTGTGTCTTTCATGCGGAGTTCAACCGTCCGGTGATTCAGGGATTGTCAACGGAGATGGTGGAGCATTTTTTCCTGTCGCTTGCAGGAACACTCAAAGCCAATATCCACCTTTCAATCCTCGATGGAGAGAATACGCACCACAAAATTGAGGCGCTGTTCAAGTCGTTTGCTTATGCCATGAAGACGGCGATTACCGTAACCGGCACAGAAATTCCTTCAACCAAGGGTGAGATTTGAGTTTTGCCTTGGTGCAAGGCAAAAGGGCTGCCTTTTCAGGGAGCCCTTTTGTCATCTCGAACTGGCAGTAGTTGCAGCCAATCGTTTACCTCTTCATTCCCGATTATTTTGCGTAGGCAACAGAGCGTTTTTCGCGGATGATGGAGACTTTAATCTGTCCGGGATATTGCGCTTCTGATTCGATTTTGTGGGCGATATCATGGGCAAGCACATCTGCCTGTGAGTCGCTGACATTATCACCCTCAACAATAACCCTGATCTCCCTTCCTGCCTGCAAGGCGTATGTTTTCAGAACACCGGGAAATCCTTTGGCGATCTCTTCGAGGCTCTCAAGGCGCTTGACATTGCCGTCAGCCGTTACCGCACCACGGGCACCAGGCCTCGAAAGTGAAATGGTGTTGGCTGCGTCAACAAGATCAGCGAGTGGAGACTCTTTTTCGGCATCACCATGATGTGCGGCAATGGCATTGAGCACCACGGAGGATTCGTTGAATTTTTTGACAAAATTCATGCCGGTGATGGCATGAGATTCATCACTTTCGGGCAGAACAAG
>CAINOO010000200.1 GCA_903851535.1 uncultured Chlorobiaceae bacterium
ATATAAGCGAAATACTCCTGAGGAACCACAAAAAAAACAAACAAAATCAGCAGCAATCAAATCATTACTGTATTTTCCCTGTGTCAGGTATAAGAAGTATTGAACAACCCTGTTTATCCCTCACTCTTTGGTGGACGGGTGGAACGGATCACTTCTGAAGCTTTTTTGAGTGACTGGCGTGACTCTTCGACATCGGGGCGACAATCGGCAAATTTGACGAGATCAGCTTGCTTGAGAAGGTTCATAATGCTTTCAAATCCAGCAACACCGATCTTTTTCAAGTCGCGCTCAATTTCTTGCGTGACCGCTTCGAGTGCACTGATTCGGTAGTGGTTTTCAAGAAAGGAGCGCATGATGTTACTGAGTTCTTCATAGCATTCATGCGGAGGCATCCCTGCTGAAAGACTTGAACCAAGTTTTCGGAGCTTCCGCTGGGCAACCTGTCCGGAATCAACCCGCTCAGCGCTGTTGCGCACCGTGCGTTTAAGCAGAAAAAGCAGCAGAAGCACCATACCGGCAACACCAAACACTCCTGCGACAACGCTCATCAGCAGCAAAGAGGGAATCGAGGGTTTCAGGGGTGGTTTGAGAGGCCTGAGTTCGCGCATGGAGGAGTCGGTAAGCACCCGAACAAAGAGTGAGGCTGAGGAAGTATAAGGCACTCTTTTTGTCACCCGTCCCTGGAGATCCCGAAACACCACGGTAAAGGGTGGAAGAGGCTGATGGCCACGGCCAAACACCGCAAGCTCAAGCTCGAACTCCTCCGTTCCCGCTCCGGAAAGGGGAAAAGAGGAGGAGTGTTTTTTTCCTGTCAGTTCGAAGGAGTGACTGGCAAGAGAGTCACTCCGATCGAACCCTTCAAGTGCAGCAACCTCTTTCTGTGCATGAAAAACTGAAATCAAACAGCGAATACGGTCGCCGACAAGAACGCTGTCAGGGATAACCCTCACCGTTATCCGGGGCAATACCTCTCCGCTTGCACCGAAGAGCGGAGAAGAGGGTCGCATCGGGAAGAGGAAAAGCAACAACAAAAGAAGCCACTTTTTGAGCCCGTCCCTCAGCAATTCAGAGCTTGCGTTCACGATTTCGGAAAAAAGAGTTGAGATCGGCGGTGAAAGAGCGATCGGTATCAAGAAAAACCGAATCGATGCGCATGCGCCGGAGCCTATGGCGAAGCTCATCATGCTGCCGCGCCTGCTCCAGCCGATAGCGCTCTATTTCACGACGGCTTCCGCCGTCGATGGTGATCCGCAAACCGGTTTCCGGCTCTTCGAGATCAAGCAAACCGCTGAGGGGCAGCGCTTTGTCGAGCGGGTCACTGATGTGCACCAGAATAAAGTCGTGACGGGTATTGAGCAGCTTCATCCCTTTTTCGTAATCACTATCGACGAGATCGGTCAAGAGAAAAATAATCTCCTGCCGCTTGCGGGTATAACGGATAAAGGAGAGTGCCGCAGCGATATTGGTCGTGCGGCTCCGGGGCTTCAGCCGAACAAGTTCTTCAAGAATCACCAGCACGTGATACCGCCCTTTTCGGGGAGGGATATAGGTTTCGACCCGATCGGTAAAGACCAAAAGCCCAACCTTGTCGTTGTTTTGGAGGGCGCTGAAAGCAAGCACGGCACAAACTTCAAGGGCAAGATCCTTTTTACTCTGCTTCCGGCTCCCGAAAAGCATTGATGCTGAGCCGTCAACAACAAGCAAAAGGCTCCGCTCCCTCTCCTCGGTAAAGAGCTTGACATACAGCTCATGCTTCCGGGCGGAGGTGTTCCAGTCAATGGAGCGAACATCGTCACCGTACTGGTATTCCCGGACATTGCTGAACTCGATACCCTTCCCCTTGAACGAAGAGTGGTATTCGCCGCTGAACAACTCGCTGGCCATGCGCTTCGAGCGGATTTCAACCCGCCTTATGATATTCTGGAGCTCTTTCAAACGCTCTTCACTTTTTTCCATTGCCATCCTCCACGCTCATGTTATGACCGTCAACGTTATGGAACCTGCACATGCTGCAGGATCTGGCGGATAATATCGTCAGGTTTGATGTTGTCTGCCTCGGCTTCGTACCCCGGTCGTATACGGTGGCGAAGGGTATCGTAGGCAATAGCCTTGACATCCTCCGGGGTTATATAAGCCCGATGCTGAAGAAACGCATGCGCCTTGGCCGCAAGAAGGAGAAATATTGATGCCCTCGGAGAGGCACCATACTCAATCATGGCTTCAAGATTGGCCATGCCATATTTATCAGGTTTTCGGGTAGCAACAACAAGATCAACAATATAGCGCTGCACTCTCGGATCGACGTAAATACGATCAATCAGAGCTCTTGCCCGGGAAATATCGTGAGGCTGTACAACCGGCATGACGGGTAACTTGCTGGCGGTGGTCGCCGATTGCAGCATAATTTCAAGCTCCTCGTCGTATGAGGGATAATCGACAAGAATCTTCATCATAAACCGGTCGACCTGCGCTTCCGGAAGAATGTAGGTTCCTTCATGTTCAATGGGATTCTGGGTCGCCAGCACCATAAAGGGCTCCTGAAGGGGGAAGGTCTGATTGCCAATCGTTACCTGATGTTCCTGCATGGCCTCCAGAAGTGCAGACTGTACTTTGGCTGGTGAACGGTTGATTTCATCGGCAAGGATAACATTGGCGAACACAGGCCCCTTGCGGGGATAGAACTCCATATCCTTGGGATTGTAGATCATCGTACCAATAAGGTCGGCTGGCAGCATATCCGGGGTAAACTGGATGCGCTGGAACTTAAGGTTCATAGCGGAGGCAAACGTCCTGATAATAAGTGTTTTGGCAAGACCGGGCACACCCTCAAGCAAAATATGGCCATTAACGAGCATGGCAATAAAAATTCTCCTGATCACCTCATGCTGGCCAATAATGCGTTGCGAAAGCTGCTCCTGCGCATGTTCGATAAAACGGGAGGCCTCCGCTATTTGCTCTCCAAGCTCTTCCAGTTCTACTGCATGCTGCATGATACCTCCTCTCTTGTACTTGTTAAGGGAACCTGTTTTTTTTCGAACCCATCATCCTGCTGCCGCAATCCTCAAGCTTTTTTTAAAAAACCCCTGAAGCCAAAAACCACCATAGCCAACCCGCCGACCGTCGCTGGCCATACATAAATATCCGGGATATAAAACATACTGTTGAGAAGGCCGAAATCAGGTGCAAAAAGAAGCATAAGGTTGGCACCTATGAGAATCAAAAGCACATGGAACGCGCTTACCTTCTCGCGCGGTTTGCTATTATTAACCGGATTGTTAGCTTTGCCCATAGTTTTACAGAAAAAATTAGACCATGAATATTTTAGGCATTGAAACCAGTTGTGACGAAACATCGGCAGCAGTGCTTTGCCGGGGAGCGGTATACTCGAATGTAGTCAGTTCGCAACGCTGTCACACCCTTTTTGGCGGCGTTGTGCCGGAGCTGGCTTCACGAGAACACGAACGGCTTATTGTTTCAATTGTGGACGCTGCCGTAACCGAGTCCAATATAAGAAAAAATGAACTTGATGTCATAGCGGCGACCGCTGGTCCGGGATTAATCGGTGCCGTCATGGTAGGACTCTGTTTTGCGCAAGGCATGGCATACGCTCTCGGAATCCCCTTTGTTCCGGTCAATCACATCGAAGCGCACATTTTTTCGCCCTTTATCAATGAAGGCGACTCCCTCCCCTCCCCTGAAGGAGCATTTGTTTCGCTGACCGTTTCCGGCGGCCACACCCTTCTCTCTATTGTCCATCAGGATCTCTCCTACAAGGTAATTGGCCGGACACTTGATGATGCTGCAGGAGAGGCATTCGACAAAACCGGCAAGATGCTTGGCCTTCCCTATCCGGCGGGACCGGTTATTGACAAACTTGCAGAGAGGGGCGATCCTGCCTTTCACCTCTTTCCCCGTGCGCTCACCTCAGCATCGCAGAGCAGTAAAAATTATCACGGCAATTTTGATTTCAGCTTTTCCGGTCTGAAAACCTCCGTGCTTACCTGGCTACAGAAACAGAGCCCGGAATATATCGAAGCGCATAAGTCCGATATTGCCGCATCAATCCAGGCGGCAATCGTCAGTGTGCTGGTCGAAAAAACCATTGCCGCCGCACGCACTCATCGCATCAAGGCTGTTTCAATGGCCGGTGGAGTGAGTGCCAATTCGGCATTAAGAAAAGCGATGAAAGATGCTTGCGATAAAGCTGGCATCATGCTGCATGTGCCGGCTGCCGTCTACTCAACCGATAACGCAGCCATGATCGCCACTCTTGCCAACCTGAAACTCTCCCGAGGCATGAGGGCTGAATGTTGTTACAACAGTGCGCCTTACGCAAGCTTTGCAGCCGAAGCCCGCAAGGCGTGATTGAAATAGTTCCATAAATACATTACATTGAGGCTCTCAATAAAATCAGTTACGTTTTTTTAATGTTACGATACGACCATGCCGAACATTCTACTCTCACTGCTTCTCTTTGCACCTCCCGTTGCAGGCCAGGCAGCACCAAATCCGCTCATTCAAATTGTCCCGCTGGTACTTATCTTCATTGTCTTTTACTTCTTCATGATTCGTCCCCAGCAGAAAAAGCAGAAGGATCGCGAAAAAGTTCTTGACAGCCTGAAAAGAGGTGACAAGGTTATCACCATAGGCGGTGTTCATGGAACCGTTGCCGGAATCGATACGGAGAAAAAAACCGTTCTTGTCCAGGTCAATGATTCCACAAAAATTACCTTTGACCGCACCGCCGTTGCCAATATTGAAAAACAGGAAACAGGCGATAAACTCACGACCAAGGAATGAGAGGTATCATGCAACCAGCAGCAGCAAAATTGGTACTGGAAAACGGCTCGGTCTATCAGGGAACCGCATTCGGCCACATCGGGGAAACAACAGGAGAAGTTGTTTTCAATACATCGCATACCGGATATCAGGAAATTCTCACAGACCCCTCTTATGCCGGCCAGATGGTGATGATGACCTATCCGCTTATAGGAAATTACGGTATCAATCCGGCTGATAACGAATCAAATAAAATATGGGCATCGGCCTTTATTGTCCACGAAGTGTCGCGCATACACAGCAACTTCGAGGCAACAGAGAGTCTCGACTCTTGCCTCAAAAGCGCTGGAGTCATGGGTCTTGCCGGTATTGATACCCGGAAGCTTGTGCGCGAAATCCGTGAAAAGGGGGCGATGAGAGGCGTTATTTCCGCTCTTGAAACAAACGACGAAACGCTCAGGCAAAAGGCTCTTCAAAGCCCTGAAATGAGTGGCCGCGATCTGGTCAAAACCGTTACTACCAGCGATAATTACACCCTCGGGAAAGAGAATGCCCGCTACCATGTCGCCGCGTTTGACTACGGTATCAAAACCAATATTCTGCGTATGCTGCAGGATGCGGGGTGCCGTGTAACCGTGCTCAAGGCCGAAACAACGGCCGACGAGGTGCTCAAGCTCAACGCGGACGGAGTCTTTCTCTCTAACGGTCCTGGCGACCCTTCTGCCGTCGGCTACGCCATTGAGACGATCAGGCAGCTTGTCGAGTATAACCGCACAACAAAGCCATTACCAATCTTTGGTATCTGCCTCGGCCACCAACTGCTCTCTCTGGCTTTCGGCGCAGAAACCTACAAACTGAAATTTGGCCACCACGGCAGCAATCACCCGGTTAAAAACCTCGCCAGCAAGAAAATAGAGATAACATCACAGAACCACGGTTTTGCAGTTGCTATGGAGTCACTGCCCGAAGAGCTTGCAATGACCCATCTCAACCTCTACGACACCACCGTTGAGGGGGTAAAGCACAAAACACTTCCCTGCTTTTCGGTACAGTACCACCCGGAAGCTGCACCGGGACCGCATGATTCGCACTACCTCTTTGAAGAGTTCACCTCACTTATGGATTTAACTTAACCCATTATTTTGACGAGATGAAAAAAAGACTATTCACACCAGGACCAACCCCTGTGCCTGAAAATGTCATGCTTCGCATGGCTGCTCCGATAATCCATCACAGGAACCCTGAGTTCATGGAGATTTTGACCAGGGTCCACGAGGATCTCAAGTATCTCTTCAGAACGACCCAGCCTGTCGTTGTGCTCAGTTGTTCGGGCACTGGCGGCATGGAGGCGACAATTTCAAGCCTTTTCAAACAGGGCGACAAGGTCATCACCGTCAATGCCGGCAAATTTGGCGAGCGGTGGGGAGAGCTGGTACGCATCTTCACCGGCAATTGCATTGAGGAAAAGATTGCATGGGGTTCGGCCATTCAGCCTGAACGACTTGCCGAGCTGCTCAAAGAGCATCCGGATGCCAAAGGTGTCTGCCTGACCCATTCAGAAACATCAACCGGCACGGCAGCCGATATTCAGACGCTCAGCGCCCTGATTCGCGAACAATCCGATGCGCTTGTACTGGTTGACGGCATTACAGCAGTCGGGGCTCACGAGTTTCATTTTGACGACTGGGGTGTCGATATCTGCATCACCGGTTCTCAGAAAGGACTCATGATGCCGCCAGGCCTCGCACTGGTAGCCGTTTCAGAACGGGCGCAGGACATCATCAAGGGGCAAAGCATGACGCAATACTACCTGAGCCTGAAACACGCACTCAAGGCTCATGCCAAAGATGATACCCCCTTCACTCCAGCCGTTTCGCTCGTTATCGGCCTCGACGAAGCATTGCAGATGATCAAGGCAGAAGGCATTGAGCATATCTGGAAACGGCACGAAAGCCTCGCAGATGCCTGCCGTCAGGGATGTCATGCACTTGGTATGAAGCTCTTCAGCAACTCACCGTCCTTTGCGGTTACTCCGGTATGGCTCCCCGAAGGAGTAAAGTGGTCAGCATTCAACAAGGCACTGAAAAACAGCAACGGCATAACGGTTGCCGCAGGCCAGGATGACTATAAAGACAAAATTTTCCGTATCTCTCATCTTGGCTTTTATGATGAGCTCGACATGCTGACTGTCATCGGCGGTATTGAACGTGCTTTAAAGGAGATTAACTTTCCTTTTGAAATTGGTGCTGGCGTCAGCGCTGTACAGAAAGCATTTCTCGGCAACTGAGCCACGGGAGTGCTTTCGCCATGATTCTTTTGCACACTCTCCTGCTTGTTTTTGCACTCGCACCTTCAATGCAGGAGATGCTCAGCGAGTATCGTTTACAACTCAAAGCCGACGCACTCTATGAGCATCGTACATACGGCGAAGCGGAAACAGCGTTTCGCCAGATTGCAGCACTGCCTGAACAAAAAGGCAGCCCGTCTGCCAGTTTTAATCTCGCCTGCTCCCTCTACATGCAGGGAAAATATCCTGAATCAGCAGCACTCTTTGCTTTCAGCACAAAGCCTGGCAGCAAACAACAGGAGGTGAGAGTGAAAGCGATCTTCAATGAAGGCAATGCACTTGCCATGAGAGCTGTCGGAAGCAACAGAAAAACTGATAAACTGATCATCTTCCGCCAAGCTCTCAATCGCTTCAAGACGGTACTTTTGACCGACCCGGGTGATAATGATGCAAAAATCAATTATGAAATTGTCCGCCGGTACCTTGATGAACTTGAAAAACCTGAACAGGCATCTTCATCAAAATCCGAAAAACAGCGCGCAACACCCCCACCTTCCAGCCTCAGCCAAAATACGGCAGAACGGTTGCTTAAGAACGCCCAACAAGATGAGTCCGCACTGATGCAGCGCCTCCCCCGACGAGGATCCGCTGCTGCGCGAGGCGGCAAAAACAATCAGGACTGGTAAGGCAGAATGCATGCACCAAAAAAGGTTGTGCTGGTTTTTCTTCCATCGGAAAGCGGTGTTGACGGAGCCCGTTCACTCTACGGCGCAAAGGAGACCAACCCTTTGTTCAACTACTTTAACCGTTCGATCAGAACCATAATCAAGCAAAGCCAGTTTGCCATTCCACCGCTCTCGCTCATGATCCTCAGCTCTCTTGATGTACCGGGAGTTGAGCAGTCGATCTGCGACATGCGCTTTGACCCATTTCCCTTTCATCAAACCTGGGATCTGGTTGGCATCAGCGTCCAGACAGGAATGGCAAAACAGGCCTTTGCCCTTGCCGACAAGCTTCGTTCCGCAGGAATCACCGTTGTACTGGGAGGAGCACATGTGACACTCTTCGCCGATTCCTGCAAGCCCCACGCCGACGTTCTTGTACTTGGAGAGGCTGACGACCTTTGGAAAGAGGTGCTTGCCGACCTGGCAGCAAACAGCCTCAAGCCACGCTATCAATCCAGCAGCTTTCCCGATCTCGGATTATCGAGACCTGTCAGTAAACGCTCACTGATAAAAAGCCGCTACTTTACAACGAACCTGATTCAGACAGGAAGAGGCTGCCAATACAACTGTGACTTCTGCAATGTGCATCTCCTGAACGGTCGCAACCTGCGCAGAAGGGCAATTGCCGACGTGGTCAGCGAAGTTCGGCGGTTTCAGGAGCATGACAAAAGAATCTTCTTTTTTGTCGATGACTCCATCAATGCAAACCCGCACTATGCCGAGGAACTCTTCCGTCTCCTCACTCCCCTGAAAATTCGCTGGTTCGGACAGGCCACAACAACCCTCGGCCAGCAACATACGTTGCTTGAAACCTTTGCCCGATCAGGATGTCAGGCGCTTCTGGTTGGTATAGAGAGCATTGAAACAAAAAGCCGGAGCGCCCATAAAAAAAACCAGAACAAGGCGGGCGAACTTGCCGGTGCGATCAAGAATATCAGGGCCGCAGGAATCAGCCTCTACGGTAGTTTCATTTATGGACTCGACGGCGATACGCTCGATACGCCAGCAGCAATTCTTGATTTTATAGACGAAACAAGGCTCGACGTACCCGGTATTAACATTTTGCGCCCCACTCCGGGAACACAGGTGTTTGAACGGCTTCGCGAGGAGGGACGCCTGCTCTTCGACCCCCTCGACATCACCGCATACCGTTACTCCTTCGGTCAGGAGATGCTGTACAAACCAAAAAACATGACACTCGATGCCTTTATCGAAAGTTACTCAACCCTGACCAGGCAATTGTTCAGTACAAAAAATGCTGTCATCAGAGGCATTGCTGCTCCAAGAGCGAAAAGTGCGGTGATGCTCTTCAATCTCTTCTACGCTCATCTCTATAGGCTCTCCCGCCATGACCTGCGCTGTCAACTCGAAACAGGAGAGAAAGAAAAAACCATTTTGCCATACGCCAAATAATTTTTAAAATACACGACAATATCTCTAACCCACACCCGGCACAACAATCTAAACCTGTAGCAAAAATGACCATGAAGCCCTTTCTCCCTTTTTTGACCGTGGCTCTCTTTTTCCTCAGTGCATGTGGCCTTGAAAAACCACCGGCCTCACTTAAATTTCCTGATACCAAGGGAGATGCCACATCGACGGCGGCATCAGTAGCTCCGGCTGCAACGGCCGGGGTGCCCTCAGACCCGAAACTGGCCGCAGGTAAAACCGTTTATGACGCGAACTGTGCCGCTTGTCACGATGCAGGCATGATGGGTGCACCGAAACCCGGAGACGCTGCCGCATGGGCTCCCCGTATTGCGCAGGGTGCCGACGTGATGGTGAAAAACTCGATCGCTGGCTTCACCGGTAAAGTGGGCACCATGCCGGCAAAAGGTGGCAATGCCAGTTTGACCGACGAAGAGATAAAAAATGCTGTTGCCTTCATGGCAGACAAATCAAAGGGCGCAACGGCAACTGCTGAAACTCCGGCAACAGCACCGACACCGGCAGCAGCTCCGGCAGTGGCAGACGGCAAGACACTCTACGAGGCCAATTGTGCCGCATGTCATGCATCAGGCATGATGGGCGCTCCGAAACCCGGAGACAAGGCTGCATGGACACCACGTATCGCACAGGGAGTAGCTGTTCTTGTCAGCCATGCCACCGACGGATTCAAGGGCAAGGCAGGCATGATGCCGGCAAAAGGCGGCAAGGCAACCCTTACCAGTGCGGAAATATCGAGTATCGTCACCTACATGACCGACAAGTCAAAGTAAACCACAGAATTCTTTTTGCTGAGCGGGAAACGACAAAATCGGTTCCCGCTTTTTATCCAGAAAATCAGGTTAAACGTAAAATATTCTTCATCTCATTAGGATAGGTCATATTTTATTCGTATTAACAATTGTGTTACAACACGAACACAAGAAAAATTAACTTCCCGGCACATCATCCCAAAACCTGTTAAAGAGGAGTAACCCCTATGTCCCGTTTTATTTCAACAGCGATTTGTGCACTCTTTGTCTGTTCAATCTGTTCTTCAGCAGCCTCAGCAGCCCCCGACCTCGCCGCTGGTAAAAAAACTTATGAAACCAGTTGTGCAACATGCCACAAAACAGGCCTGATGGGCGCACCGAAACTTGGTGACAAGGCAGATTGGGCACCACGCATCAAGCAGGGCGTTGCTCTACTTGTCAGCCATGCCGAAAAAGGATTTACCGGTAAAAAAGGCACCATGCCTGCAAAGGGTGGTACTGCCACTCTGAAAACTGCTGAAATCACCAACGCAGTCTCCTTCATGGTCAAAAGCTCAAAATAGACATTGATCTCGCTTTTTCTGCGGCAAAACATTCCCGCAAAAAAGTGTTCTATGCTGTTTTTTGCAAGTGTACTCAGCATTCATGGTAATGCACAAAAAAATTTTCATACCAAACCCATTAAACAGGAAGATACCTATGTCCCGTTTTATTTTTTCCGCACTTTGTGCATTTTTTGTCTGTTCAATCTGCTCCACGGTAGCTTCAGCCAGTGACTCCGCTGCAGGCAAAGCCCTTTACGACAGCAAGAGCTGTATGGCATGTCACAATACCGGTCTCAGCGGAGCCCCTAAACTTGGCGACAAAAAAGCATGGGAACCACGCATTGCACAGGGAGTTGATCTGCTTGTCAGCCATGCCGTGAATGGATTTGCCGGTAGTGCAGGAACAATGCCTGCAAAAGGTGATGACGCAACTCTGACCGATGCCCAGATCGGCGACATCGTCGCTTACATGGTTGAAAAAGGCAAATAAGCCACTCTCCTTTTTGACGATTGAAAAGGCGGGTTCTTCTCCCGCCTTTTCAATTTTCTGCAAGCCACTCCCTTAAACAATTCGCTCCCCCACTCATCAAGGAAACTTGACTTAACGATGGAAAATCGGCTGAAAAAGTGTAACTACAGGTACAGTTCGCTTATACACTAAAAAACTTGTGTCGAAATGACCCATCTTCGTCTTGGCTTTGTCGGAACAGGAAGAATTGCCCGTGCGCTTATTGCTGGCCTCAGCCAGAGAGAGCACACTGTTCTTGTCGGATTTGACAAGGAACCGGTCGCTCTTGCCTCCATTGCTGCCGATTATCCTCTTCTTCCTTGCCTCTCAATTGAGGAGGTTGCCCTTAAAGCGCAGGTCATCATCCTTGCCGTCAAACCCTGGCAAATGGAGGAAGTGCTCGGTATGCTGAAGCCTTCACTTACAGAAAATCATCTGCTTGTCAGCGTTGCTGCGGGAATTTCCTCAGAATTTATCAGGAAGAACGCTGGCGAGAGCATAAGGGTAATCAGGGTAATGCCCAATACTCCGGCCTTTGTCGGCGAAGGAATGACCGCCCTTTGCCGGGGTAAAATGGCTTTGGACGAAGATATTCTTCTTGCTTCCGAGCTTTTCAGCTCCATTGGCCGGGTGGCTATTCTCGATGAATTGCAGATGGATGCGGCAACAGCCCTTTCCGGAAGTGGTCCTGCCTACATGTTTCATATTCTTGACTCTCTGGCCGAGGGGGGAGTACAGTGTGGCCTTTCACGCCAGGATGCCCTGCTCCTTGGCGCACAAACCATGATTGGGGCGGCAGCGATGGTGCTCTCCGGGCGAAAAGACCCGGAAGAACTCAAGCAAGAGGTCACGACGCCTGGCGGGACAACAGAAGCTGGGCTGAAAATCATGGATGAAAACAATGTCCGGCAGATTCTGGTTGCAACAGTTGCCGCCGCTGCGGCACGCTCCAGGGAACTTATGAAATAACCAATATGGCTTCAAGCTTTGCTCGTTACTGGTACCGCCACCTGTTCCTGCCCATCATGGTGGCACTTTGCGCTCCGGCAATTGCCGGAGCATCAGAACCGCAAGGAAACAAACCATTTCTTGCCTCCTCAATAAACAACAATCATCCCTTTGTAGGCCAGGAAATACTCCTGACCTATCGACTTTATTTCAGGGATATTGCACCGAAAATATCAAGGGAGACGACGCCTTCGCTTCAGGGTTTGTGGGTAAAGGAGACCGGTGCCGAGCGCTTTATCAAAAGCATCCCGGCAACGGTTAAGGGAAAGGATTTCAGAAGTGCTGTTGTGAAGCAATTCAAACTGGTGCCGATAGAAAGTGGAAAAATTACTGTTTCAGGATACAGCATGCTCTGCACTCTGCCACAAGAAAACAGTGCTGCGGTTAAAAAAGAGCCCACTGAGAACTCGTTACGCATCACGGCTCCCCCCATTGCGATCACTGCTCATGCACTTCCGGAACCGGTGCCTGAAAAACTCTCCGGTGCCGTAGGTACCTTCTCACTCAACCTCCTGGCAGATAAGATGAGGCTTAAAATTGGAGAACCACTATCCCTCAAACTTGTACTTACCGGTACAGGAAGCCTCCTTACCCTTGAACTACCCGGCATGCAACTCCCCGAAAGCTTTCGGCAAAACCCTCCGGAAAAAACGACAACCCTTATAAAAGAGTCAGAGACCAGCTCTGGTTCCACAACCCTGACAACGCTGGCCTGGCCTCAATCAGAGGGTGATTTTCAGATTCCGTCAGTAACCTTCGTTGTCTTCAACCCCGAAACACAACAATTCAGCACACTGCATTCAAAATCGCTTGCCATCAGGGTTGATGCCGCAGCACGGAAAGCAACAGGAGAACGAGAAGTGCCTCTCAGCGGCTCTTCAGAAAATACCAATACGGTAACCTCTCTCTACTCAGGGGTCACCATTGCATGCATCGCGCTGATAAGCAGCGCAATAATTGTACTGATCAGAAAAAAACGGCTCACCGATGCACAAACAAAGGGCTCCGAGGATATGACGGAGCTTTCACCTGAAATCGGAAAATCTGCAAAAGTCATGAAAAAGCAGCTTTTGGCCCTGCTCTCAGAGTCTGGTATAAAAAGTCCCGGAAGCATGACAAGGATGGAGTTACAAGAGGCACTGCAAGAGATAAACATCCCCGATGAAGCTCGCTCAGAGCTCCCGGCAATACTTGACTCGCTTGACAAAATCCTCTACAGCCCGACCGGAGAAAACGAGAGTCGAATTCCTGACTGGATGACCAAAAAGGTAAACGCACTGCGGCATGATTTGAAAAAAGGAGGATCGCCGCTCTGAAACCCGCAAAAACAAGGAGAGCCGAGCAATCAGGGCAGGCCGAAAAGCGCAATCGCACGTTCAGGATAATCGGTGATAATCCCTTCCGCACCGATATGCTGCATGGCAAGCATCTCTTCTGTGCGATTCACCGTCCAGGGGATGATTCTGATACCCTCTGCATGGAACGTTTCCACCATTGTCCGGTCTGCAAGAGAAAAATGAGGATTGAGATAGCGAGGAACAAAGCCAAGTTCCCGAAAAATTCCATCAACATGTTTCGTTTCCTCAATCAAGAGGCCATAGCAGAGGCCAGGATTCAACCTCCACGCCTCCCGAACCACACGAGAATCAAAAGACTGTATCCTGACAAACGGCAATAACCCGGCGTCTTCAACAACACGGAAAACAAGTTCGGCATAATAGTCGGGGGGTGGATGAAAAAGAGCATCCTTGTCGGGCCATGACTTTATTTCCAGATTATAGATCATTTTTCCCTTCATGGCCGTCGATGCCATAAATGCCTCAACTTCCCGAAATACCGTCGAAAGGAGCGGCTTGAAAGCAACAACACGCACCTGTCCAGGAAAAGATGGATGGGGCAGGCCGCAGTCAATAGAGGCGATATCGGCATAGTTCATCTCATACAGGAGAGAGCACCCACGCTCTTCAATGTCGAGTGGACGACCATAGGTATCCGAACAAAGAGGAGCGGAAAGCCAGGGATCATGAGAAACAACAACCTGGTGATCTTTCGATACCAGAATATCAAGTTCCAGAACCCTGATGCCAAGAGTAGCCGCATAAGAGAACGCTTGCAGTGTGTTTTCGGGGAAAAGGGATCTGCCTCCCCGATGAGCCTGTATTTCAAACGACATAATGATCACTGTATGGTAACCATGAGACAACAGCATTGCATTGAGCAATCCCCTTTTTTGAACGCTTACAGGAGTTCAAAAAAAACGCACGAAACCAAGCAGAGCAAAAACGACTTCCTTCCTGGGCTGTTATGGATTGCGTTTGCCGGATGTAACGCGGGATACCTTGGAAAAGCTCTTCTTTTTTGGTTTTCTTTTCTGAATTTTGTTTCCATCCGCACTTTTTGAAACGGAATTACCCGCACCATTCACACCAAAAAGCGGCGAAGGAGTTTTGCTTCTGTTTTTGTTAAACCGGTTTTTGCGATACTTTTTTTCAAGGTCGGCATAGGGACTGGGTGGCTCTGGAGAGGTATTGTGGTTATTAAAATTCGGTTCGTCAATGACCTCATCAACATCATCCAAAACCACGTC
>CAINOO010000201.1 GCA_903851535.1 uncultured Chlorobiaceae bacterium
CATGGGTGGCACAGGCATGTCTTCGCTGCCAACCATACCACTGAGGGGCTATGATGACCGAAGCCTCGGCTCGAAACTCGGAGGCAGCAGCTCCACCAACTCAAGCCTCTATGCCGGAAATATCTACTCGAAATTCACTTCTGAGTTACGTTATCCCTTTACTCTTTCACCCTCAATCAGTATTTACGGGCTGGTTTTCGCTGAGGCGGGCGATCTTTGGGAGAACAGGCAGGCCGTCGATTTTGCAAAGCTTAAAAAATCAGCCGGTCTTGGCCTCCGACTCTACCTGCCCATTATTGGTCAGATCGGACTTGATTACGGCTATGGCTTCGATGCCGTCGAAAGTATCCCTTCCAAGGATAAACAGGGATGGAGCTTCATGTTCAGCTTTGGTTCATCGACCGATTAAGCAGAAGGGAACCCAATCCATAAAATCTTCAGGTCATCTTCCGGGCAAAAAGCTTTTTTGCCCGGAAATCGGTGCGTAATGCGGCGGCAGGAACGTCCCTTATCAACTGCTGGTACGATACCGGGATATGATACAAGCACCGGGAGGCAACAGCATCCAGCCTGGTCGGGGAGTTGACGTGCAGGAGGGAGAGGAAACCCTCTCTGTTGATCGCCGCACCTGCCAGGAGCCAGGCATTAGGCCGAAGCTACCGACTTTGGTTGACCGGTGACCAGGTAACATCACGAACTGCTTTTCAATCGTGATATTTCGTCGCGAAGCCTGGCGGCCTCTTCGTAGTTTTCATTGTTTATGGCATCATTCAGCTCCGACTGCAACTCCTCAAGCACGGCTTCGGTACGAAGCAGGCCAGGAGCAACCTCTTCGGGCTCAAGGGGCACATCATCATCACCCTCCTCTTTCTGCTCCTCCTTGATCCCTGCCTCATTCATGATCTCTTCAGTCACAAAAAGAGGTGCATTGAAACGAACGGCAATAGCAATGGCATCGCTGGGGCGTGCATCAATTTCATGCACCTCTCCGTTCACCTCACAGACCACCTTGGCATAAAAGGTCTCATTGTGCAGTTCATCGATGATGATTTCATTGACGTGCAGATGAAAGGCATCAGCAATATTCTTGAAGAGGTCGTGGGTGAAGGGACGCGGAGGCTTGATATTTTCAAGTTTAAGAGCAATGGCCTGTGCCTCAAAGCCACCAATGATGATAGGAAGTTTCCGTTTTCCCTCAAGTTCATAAAGAATAAGGGCATAGGCTCCATTGGTATGAGGGCTTGTTGAGAGTCCGAGAATATCTACCTGAAGTTTTCGCATGGGTTCAAGAAAAAAGATTAACGTTACTACGGAGTAAAAATATCTGCCATCTCCCTCCGCTCTCTTTAACACTAAAGTACAGTTAATCATCTCTTCTGCAAAAAATCCTGCAGCTCTTCAATCAGTTTTGGCAGCACAAGGTGTACATCTCCGACAATACCGTAATCGGCAACATCGAAAATTGGAGCATGCGGGTCGCGGTTGATGGCAACCACAGTGCCGGCAGACCCTATGGCAGCGAGATGCTGGGGGGCACCCGATATGGCGCAGGCCAGGTAGAGTGCAGGGGCAACCGTTTTGCCTGTCTGACCAATCTGTTCAGCATGGGGTCGCCACCCTTCATCAACCACCGGACGACTCGCCCCCACGGCCCCACCAAGAAGCAGGGCAAGCTCTTCGAGCAGACGAAATCCCCCGGAACTGCCCATTCCCCTTCCTCCAGAAACAATAATGGTTGCCTCGGCCACATCCCGAATCCCTTTGTGCATGGTAATGCTGCGAACCATAGGGAAAAAATCAGCATCCGTGCAATCAGAGGGCTCAAGAACAACAACGCTTGTCTGTGCTCCAACAATGGTGGTACAGCGGGTTGGGCGTGACGTGATGGTAAAAATTTTCAGGGAACGTTCGGCCGCAAAGGAAGCAAGAGCTGCACCGGAATAGACCGATCGCTGGCAACCTGCTCCATCCACCCTGCCATTATCAAAAGAACAGCCGGAGAGGAGTGAAGCCTGAAGACGCACCGAAAGCCGGGGTGCAAGATCGCGGCTGAGTACCGTATCAGCAAAAAAAAGGCTTGTCGCATCCACCCTTTTCATGCTCTCGGCAACAAGCCTTGCGTAACGCTCGGGATTATAGAGCCTGAAAGCCTCGTCATTGGCATGAAAAATAACGCCTGTTCCGGCAAGCATACCTTCAAGTTGCAGGGTGCTGGCTGGCCCGGCAAGGATACCAGAAACGGTAACACCCGGACGAAAGGCAACAAGCTCCTGCACGCGGTTCCAGGTGTCGATGGAGGCCTGCTTTATAGCCCCTTCCCTCTGTTCAAGAAAAACCAGAACTGTTTTCATCATGCCCTCTTGGCTCCTCATCAGGTTGGTTTAGTCGTACCGGTTCAGTCCATTGGTTCAGAAAAGAGCCTTTTCATTCCTCAGCAGTCTGACCAACTCTTTGGCATCTTGCACAATAGTGCATTTTTTTTCTCTGACAAGGGGTTTTATGCTGGTGATGGTGACATAAGGGTTTTCGCTGATGATGACCGGTAAAAGATCAACAGGTTTTTTCCGCGCTGCCATAACCGCCTTGATGGTGGTTTTCCGCGGTACATTTATCCCTTTTTCAACACTGAAAAGTGCCGGGTAGTGCACGTCGAGAGACTCTGTACCCCCTTCAATTTCGCGCTCGACCTTGATAGAGTCGGCAGTAGCTTCCAGCTTGATAATAGCGCTGACCGATTCAATGCCAAGCCGTTCAGCGAGCATCAGGGGTACCTGGGCACTTTGAAAATCGGTCGAGTGCTTGCCACAGAAAACAAGGTCAGGAAGAGCCTCCCCATAACATGCGGTAATAGCACGGCTGAGCAGAGATGCAGTTTGAAAGGTGTCCAGGTACTCTGTGATACTGAGCAAAAAAGCACGGTCTCCGCCCATAGCAAGAGCTTTGCGCAGCATCTCTCTGGCCGAAGGGGGAGCAATGCAGAAGAGGGTGACCACGCTCCCCTCAAACTGCTCCTTAAGGCGCACAGCCTCTTCAAGGGCGTACTCGTCATAAGGATTCATCATCTCGTTGACTCTTGACAAATCAATGACTCCCTCAACAAAGCTGATGACTGATGAGGTATCGGGTACCTGACAGAGGCAGACGGCAATATGCATGAAGCTCTCTCCTGATGGCAAAAAAGGGTGACTCGTGATATCGCTTTTCGGAAGAATATCATAGTCTTCATCGAAAAACGCATACAATCAGAAAAGCCGCTTGAAAGCGGCTTTTCCGGAACAAACAAGTGCCCGAGAGGAGATTCGAACTCCTACACCTTTCGGCGCTACCCCCTCAAGATAGTGTGTCTACCAATTTCACCACTCGGGCCTGTTGTACTTCTGAATGCAAAAAAACATTCTGTGAGAATAGAAGGACTCGAACCTTCGACCCTCTGCTTAAAAGGCAGATGCTCTACCGACTGAGCTATATTCTCAACCTGTAATAAAGGTACTGGAGTACCGGAACTTACTTATTCTGGTATCTCTGGCGCTTCTTGTGCC
>CAINOO010000202.1 GCA_903851535.1 uncultured Chlorobiaceae bacterium
AACCACGTCCGATACCTATAATTTGTTTGACCTGAAATAAACTATGGCCATTACCAATTATGAACGCGTTGGCAAGGCACTGACACAACTAAAGGATGGGTTATCTCCCTTTGTTGAACGAGAGGTTAATGCCGCAATTGACGCTAATCTACTGTCTATTCAGCAGCTCAAAAGTTACACCGATGATCCAATTCTTGCCAATAGAAAGATTGGTGATTGGGATGTGGCAGCTCTCCTGAAACTGATGTGGGATATCTGGAACGACCTCTTTCGGAGGACACTGGGTTTTTCGGAGCGTAGCTTGGTCTCGGAGATTCGTGACTGGCGCAATAAATGGGCACACCAGGAACCATTCTCCAGCGATGATGCTTACCGAGCCTTGGACTCCATCGCCCGCTTACTTACTGCTGTATCAGCACCGGAGGCCAATGAGGTCGAGAAGGCGAAAACGGAATTGTTGCGGGTAAGATTCGATGAGCAGGCACGCGGCGAGAGAAGAAAATCATCCAGCATTGCTATTGAAACAGGTGTAACTGGGATACTTAAGCCATGGCGAGAAGTGGTAATGCCCCACGATGACGTTGCCAGTGGACGCTACCAGCAGGCCGAATTTGCGGCTGATCTCTGGCAGGTGCACCTGGGCGAAGGAAGCAATGAATACCGGGACCCTGTTGAGTTTTTCCGCCGTACCTATCTGACCGAAAGCTTGAAGGAGATGCTAATCAGTGCCGTAAGGCGCTTATCTCAAGGCGGAGGTGATCCCGTTGTGCAGTTGCAAACCAATTTTGGTGGAGGCAAGACACACTCAATGTTGGCGCTTTACCACCTATTTTCCGGGATTACTGCGACTGAACTGCCTGGCGTTGATGCCATACTTTCCGAAGCGGGGGTGAACAACATTAGCAAGGTGAACCGTGTAGTTCTGGTGGGGAACAAGATATCTCCGGGGAATCCTTCGGTCAAGGCTGATGGGACAGTGGTTCACACACTTTGGGGTGAACTCGCTTATCAACTTGGTGGAGCGAAAGCCTTTGCACGTTTGGCAGCTGATGACGAAAAGGCTACCAGTCCTGGGGACCTCTTGCGAGAACTGTTTAACGAGTATGGCCCCTGCCTGATTCTTATCGATGAATGGGTTGCCTATGCTCGCCAGCTGCACGACCAGAGCGACCTTCCCGCAGGAGGCTTTGAGACACAATTTACCTTTGCCCAAGTGCTGACTGAATCGGCAAAGTTAGCCAAAAACTGTCTCTTGGTTATTAGTCTGCCGGCATCAGATACTTCTGGCTCGCCGCACACACAAGCTGATGATGTTGAGGTTGGCGGCACGCGTGGCCGTGAAGCTCTTGACCGACTTCGTAATGTCGTTGGGCGTGTTGAATCGTCATGGCGACCTGCAACTGCTGAGGAGGGTTTTGAGATTGTTCGTCGCCGCTTGTTCCAGCCACTTGTTGAACCTGAGCAGTTTAAACAACGTGATGTTGTCGCGCGTGCCTTTGCCGATTTCTATCGGAGCCAGAAGTCAGAGTTTCCACCCGAAACCCTTGATGCCGGATATGAGCAGCGCATCAAGGCGGCTTACCCGATTCATCCCGAAATCTTCGATCGCCTCTACACCGACTGGTCAACGCTGGTGAAGTTCCAGCGCACCCGTGGCGTGCTGCGCCTTATGGCAGCGGTGATTCACAGCCTCTGGGAAAAGGGCGACCGCAACCCGCTTATTCTGCCAGCAAATGTTGCCATAGACGATCCTCGTGTGCAGTCTGAGTTAACTCGCTACTTATCGGATAACTGGGTGCCTGTTATCGAGAAGGATGTCGATGGGCCGAATTCACTACCACTCAAAATCGATAGCGAACAACCAAACCTTGGGAAGTACTCTGCCTGCCGCCGT
>CAINOO010000203.1 GCA_903851535.1 uncultured Chlorobiaceae bacterium
CAGATTTTCAACAACGGTCATATCCGGAAAAATCTTTCGCCCCTCAGGCACATGAACAATCCCCCGCTGCACAATGGTATGCGCTGGAAGAGCATGAAGCGACTCATGATTAAACCTGATTGTGCCCGTTGATTTGACAATGCCCGAGATGGCTTTAAGCAGGGTCGATTTACCCGCACCATTGCTGCCAACAACAGAGACTATTTCGCCTTCGACAAGAGCAAGAGTAATACCCCGCAAAACAGGCACCTCACCATATCCTGCATGCAGATTCTGAATATCAAGCATGGTGGGCACCTCCAAGGTAAGCGTCTATAACATAAGGATTATTGGTAATCTCTTCAGGCGTGCCTTCCGCAAGCTTCTCTCCTGAATTCAGGACAACGATCCTGTCACAGATTGAAGTCACGGCTTTCATATCGTGCTCGATAAAAACAATGGTTGCTCCTTTTTGCCGAACCTCGCGGATGATCTCAAGAATGATATCGGTTTCCGTATGATTCAGACCGCCACAAATTTCGTCCAGCAGTAACATCCTGGGATGGGTAGCCAGCACACGCGCAAGTTCAAGCTTTTTTTTCAGACCAACAGGCAACGATCCGGCAAGCTTGCCAGCATAATCCATCAGTCCGACTGAAAGCAAGTTTTCCCGGGCAATCGCTTCAGCCTCACTGGTAACACTGGTTGTGGCAAATGCCCCGATCATGACGTTCTCAAGCACCGTAAGACTTCCCAATGGCTTGACCCTCTGCCAGGTTCGTACCATACCCAAACGGCACACTTCGTCGGGACGCAAGGTGTTAATTTTTTTGTTATCAAAGATGACCTCTCCGGACGTTGCCCGAAAAAAGCCCGTAATGCAATTGAACAAGGTGGTCTTTCCGGCACCGTTCGGACCGATAAGGCCAAAAATCTGTTTTTCATCAACAGAAAAACTGACATCTGAAACAGCAACATTACCACCAAAATGCTTGCTGACATGACTGACCTGCAAAAGATGGGGAATCATTTCACCCTCCGGAAAAGCCCAAGAATACCTTTGGGCAGATACAGAATGCAGAGCACCGTAATGATTCCATAGACCAGCACATGGGCATGAGCCAGGTTTTCTTTCAAAAAAAGTCCCATTCCTGATGTTTCCGATACCAGCCCAGCCTTGACCAAAGCATCTCCAAGAAGATTTGAGCGAAGCACCTCGGCAAGCGGTACCAGCAGGAGCGCTCCAACAACCGGCCCCCATAAGGTACCCACTCCCCCGATAATGGCGGTCAGAATAATTTCAATAGAGAGTCGGAGGTCCAGAACTGCCGAGGTGTCAATAAACCGGATATAGAGTCCGTAGAGGCTGCCAAGCGTGGAGGTTAACGCTGCAGATAGCAGCAGTGCCCTGTTTTTATAAAAGAAAAGATTAATGCCCAATGAGGCCGCAGCATCCTGATCCTCACGGATTGCCTGCAGGTAGAACCCTGTTTTTGATTTTTGAAGATGGGCCGTGATAGCAAGGGTAACAACAAGCACCAGCAGCATCCCGTAATAAAAGGGGTTTTTACTGTTAAGATCAAGCCCCCACAACGAAAGATCAGAGAGCAGAATTCCCTG
>CAINOO010000204.1 GCA_903851535.1 uncultured Chlorobiaceae bacterium
CACCCGTCCACCAAAGAGTGAGGGATAAACAGGGTTGTTCAATACTTCTTATACCTGACACAGGGAAAATACAGTAATGATTTGATTGCTGCTGATTTTGTTTGTTTTTTTTGTGGTTCCTCAGGAGTATTTCGCTTATATTTCGGTTCACGGTATTTGAAGGGTTCTCTTTTTGGGGGGGGTGCTCGTGGATTGGCGCCAATAAAAAACCTTTTGTTCTATGTCTTATTTTCTGCAAAGGTTCTGTGGTGAGAGGTTCTTTCTGTGTGCTGGCGAGAAGCTGTTCAGGTGGAGTATCGCGTCGCTGTCTCTCTGTTTTGTCATCACCTCGGTTGCTGTGGCAGCTCTTGGGGGAGATGTTGGCCGACGTGCTCTTTTGACTGCGAAAAAAGCGGTAGCGAGGGCAGAAAAAAGAGCGGATCCGGATTCGATAGATCTTGCATTGAGTCTCAACAACCTGGCGGGATGCTATTATTTCCGAGCTCAATATGCTGCGGCTGAGCCTCTTTTCAGGAGAGCACTCGCAATTCGTGAAAAATCTCTTGGTTCTGCTCATCCCGATGTGGCTATCAGTCTGAACAACCTGGCGGAGTTGTATAACACCCAAGCCCGCTATTTTGAGGCGGAGCCTCTCTCCAGCCGTGCTCTTGTCATTCGTGAGGATGCCTTCGGTCAGGATCATCCCTCTGTCGCATTGAGTTTGAACAATCTCGCCAAGCTTTACGTTCTCGAGGGCCGATATGCGGAAGCAGAGCCGCTCTACTTGCGTGCAGTTGCCATTTATGACCATGTACCCGGCGTGGAATTGCCTCATCAGCACCCGGAGGTTGTCATGATTTTGAGCAATCTTGCCGAGCTTTACGTTGCCCAGGGCCGCTTTTCGGATGCCGAGTCTCTCTATAGACGCGCGCTCCTGATTTACGAAAAACACGCATCGCATGATCAACTCGATGATGCAACATGCCTGAACAATCTTGCGGAATTGTATAAAAATATGGGTCGCTATGCAGATGCGGAACCCTGTGTTAAACGGGCACTGGCGATTCGTGAAAAATCCCTTGGTTCGGCTCATCCCGATGTGGCAACGAGTCTCAATAATCTTGCAGGTATCTACGTTGCACAAGGCAGGTATGCCGAAGCCTCACCCCTTTATCAGCGGGTGTTGGCCATTCGCAGGAGCTATTTTGGTTCTGATCACCCCGATGTCGCTGCCAGTCTGACCAACTTTGCCGAGCTTTACAAAACGCAAGGCAAATACGTTGAAGCTGAGCCCCTCTATCTTCGTGCCCTTACGATCAAAAAAAACATCTTTGCCTCTGATAGCCTTCAGACGGTATCGGGTTTGAATGCCCTTGCCGGTTTTTACTTTACCCTGGGCCGATATGCAGCGGCAGAGGCGCTTTTGAGGCAGGCACTGGCCATGCGTGAAAAAATTGCCGGTTCGGCTCAGCCCGACAGGGCAACCTGCATGAATAATCTGGGAGGAATTTTTGTTGCTTGTGGCCGATATGCAGAGGCAGAATCCCTTTACAGCCAGTCACTCTCATTCAGGGAGAAGGCGCTTGGGCAGGAGCATTTTCTGGTTGCCGAGAGCCTCGACAATCAGGCCGAACTTTACAGCTCGCTGGGTCGCTATGCCGAAGCTGAGCCCCTGTACCGTCGTGCGCTGGCCATTCGGGAGAGGGTGTTTGGCGCTGATCATCCCGATGTTGCAAGAAGTCTGAACAATCTTGCATGGTTGTACAGTACCCAAAACAACTATGTCGAAGCTGAGCCCCTGTACCGTCGTGCGCTGGCCATTCGGGAGAGGATTTTTGGTTCTGACCACCCTTATGTTGCAAGAAGCCTGAATAATCTTGCAGTTCTTTACTCAGCTCAAGGTCGCTATGCAGAAGCTGCACCGCTCTATGTTCGAGCGCTTGCCATTCGTGAAGAGGCTCTTGGTCTTGATCATCCGGACGTTGCCCTCAGTCTGAATAATCTTGCGGCTTTTTATGAGGTACAGGGTCGCTTGGCTTTGGCCGAGCCTCTCTACATGCGTGCACTGGCTATCCAGCAGAAATCTTTTGGTACCGTTCATCCAGAAGTAGCAACGACATTGAACAATCTGGGAAGGTTCTACTATGCCCAGTGTTGTAACACGAAGGCAGAGCCACTCTATCTCCGCTCTCTCCCCATCCAGGAGAAAGTCTTCGGTCTTGACCATCCTGAGGTAGCAGTTACCTTGAATAATCTGGCGTTACTGTACAAAGTCCAGGGCAGATATGCGGAGGCTGAGCCCCTGTTTCTTCGATCTCTTGCGATGCGAGAAAAGTTTTTTGGTCGGGATGATCAAAGAGTAGGCGTGAGTTTAATGAACCTTGCCGAGTTATACTCTGCTGAGGGTCGTTATGCCAAGGCAGAGCCATTAACCAGACGTTCACTGGCGATTGTTGAGAAGGCTCTTGGCCCTGTCGATCAGAATGTTGCCACGCTTCTTGAACATTTGGCCGTCATCTATCGCAAAACAGGAGAGATTGCGGCTGCAGGCGAGTCAGAAACGCGTGCCGCATCGATCAGAAGCATGAAACACTGAAACATGAACATCTCCGGGAACAGATGAAGCGCATCAATGACCGTCATTGATGCCTGAAAGAAGAAAAGGGAGTACACTATCATGAAATTCATTAAAAATATATCGATTCTTCGAGCAGTTAAGCCGTTGCTGCTTTTGTGTTTTGGTCTGCTGACCACTTCGTCACTCTCTCTGGCGCGATCATTGCAAGTGGGTGATGAATATGGTGGCGGCATCGTCATCTACCTTTTTCCGCCAGATGACGGAAAGGTAAAAAAGAGCGCTGATGAGGTCGTGATTGTCGGAAAAACGAATATGTCAGAGCGGCTTTACTGGTCTCATCTTAAAACGGCATCTGACACCTTTAACGGGGCTCTTTATCGTGACTGGGTGGAGCCTGGTGGGATATCAGCGGGAACTGTAGCTGGCATTGAGTTCATCGAACGTGACGCTCACCGTAGCTTTCGGTAATGGTTCATATATTGTTTCAGATGAGAAAAGCTTTTTTTAAAGGAGTAGTACATCATCATGGCCGAATTTGAAAAACACTCCGGTAATGGGTTGGCGGTTATGCTCTTCCCTATTTTGGGTATTCTCCTGTTCCCGTTATTGCTCTCTGCGTCGTCGTTAAAACAAGCGCATGGAGAGAGGAGAGGAGACGTTGCTTTTCTTCAGCATTCGGCTGCATCGGGTTCCGGCATATCAGTACAGCATGGCCTTATTGCCGCAAAAAAAAATCTCTCGGGCCTCTTCAATTGGGCTGATGCCAATGGAGCGTGTGACCGGCTGGAGGAAAATGGATTTAATGACTGGCATTTGCCCGATAAGGATGAGCTGAACAAGCTTTATGGCTCAAAAACTCTCATTGGTGGTTTTTCAGACGACAGATACTGGAGTTCGACGGAGTATAATCAAAAATCGGCCTTGAGCCAGCAGTTTTTGAATGGCTATCAGGAGTTTGTGCCCAAGATGGAGAGTTTGTTTGTCCGGCCTGTTCGCACCTTTTGACCGATTTTTTGTTATCGTTACGCCCAACACTATGATGTACGACTTGATAAAAAAATTAACGATTTCTGTATTGCTGGTCGTGGTTTCTGGAGTTTCGGGGACCGTTTCAAGAGCAACCGGAGAAAGTGTGACACTGCGGAATGTCTCCTATGATGCCTCACGGGAGCTTTATACAAGCGAAAATGCTGAGTTTGTGCGGTACTGGAAAAAGAAAACCGGTCAAACGGTGCTCATTAACCAGTCACATGGCGGATCAGCAACGCAGTCGCGAGCAGTCATCCGGGGTCTTGAAGAGGCTGATGCCGTGACCTTGGCGCTTGCCTCAGATATTGATGCTATCGCGGATCAAAAACTTCTTTCGCCTCATTGGCGGAAGAGGTTCGCTTATAACAGCGAGCCTCTCACCTCCACCATCCTTTTCGTGGTACGGAAGGGAAATCCGAAACAAATCAGGAGCTGGGATGATCTGGTGAAACCAGGTATATCGGTCATTACTTCAAACCCGAAAACATCCGGCGGCGCGCGGTGGAACTATCTGGCAGCATGGGGCTATAAACAAAAACAGACAGGATCAAAAGAGGAGGCAAAAAACTTTATCAGGGCATTATATCGCAATGTTCCGGTGCTTGATACCGGAGCGCGTGGTTCAACGATGACCTTTGCGCAGCGTGGTCTTGGTGATGTGCTTCTGACATGGGAGTTTGAAGCGCACCTGATTGTCAAAGAGTTCGGAGCAGACAAATTTGAAATCGTTGCTCCATCCACCAGCATCCTTGCAGAGCCATCGATGGCAATTGTGGATAAAAACGTAGAAAAACATGGTACCCGCAAGCTTGCGCAAGCCTATCTGGATTTTCTCTATACTCCCCGGGGCCAGGAGATTATTGCGCAGAACTTTTGTAGACCCCGCAATCCGGGAATGTTTGAAAAATATGCCGCAAACTTCGCCAGGATCAAGCTCTTTGCCATGACAGAAGTGTTTGGAAGCTGGCGTACTGTCCAGAAAACCCACTTTGACGACGGTGGCATTTTTGACCAGATCTATGCACCCTGAAATGGTGTTGTGATCCTTCCTTGCATGCGCTTCATTTTCAAAGAGTTACAATAATAACGTATACTGCGGCACACGGCATTCAGCAGTTCGGGACGGTTTGTACGACTGAGGCTGTTTTTGCGGTTCCGGAAGAGTGAATCTGTGGGGAAAGCATCTTTTTTTATTGGCAACATCGTTGATGCGTCTATCTGTTTTCTGAGAAGTTTGTATTTTTGGGATAAATGAACTTGTGCCTATGCTGGATTGGTTTACCCGTATGCCTCGCCTCGAATTGGCGGAACCCTGGTGGCTGTTGCTGTTGCCGCTTCTTGCTTTGGCGGCTTGGTTCAGGGCCTGGCTGGAGCGTGCGGGAAGGGCTCCAGCGATTCTTTTTCCTGCTCTTGAGCGGCTTAAGGATTCGGGGTTTGAAGCTCTCCGCTGGTTGCCTCAGTTGCCGCAATGGTTCCGGTGGTGCGCTCTTGTGCTCTCTGTTCTGGCGCTTGCGGGTCCCTCACTTCTTTTTCGTCAGACTGAAGCTGAATCGAAGGGCATCGACGTGATCCTGGCGCTTGATATTTCGGAATCCATGCTTCAGAGTGATTTTGGCGGAAAAAATCGTCTTGATGCGGCTCGGGAGGTTGCCCGCAGTTTTGTTTTGCGTCGTTCGAATGATCGGATTGGTCTTGTGGTTTTTCGGGGAAAGGGGTATACGCAGTGTCCGTTGACGCTTGATCATGACGTACTGGCTCTGTTGCTTGACCGTCTTTCGCCCGGAGTGATACAGGAAGATGGGACAGCAATTGGTTCAGCGATTCTTATTGCGGTTAACCGGCTTAAGGTTTCGGAGTCGTTGCACAAGGTGCTTCTTCTTGTTACTGATGGTGAAAATAATGCAGGCGAGATAGGGCCCGCAACGGCCGCCGGGATTGCTGCCCGCAGTGGAATCAGGATTTATGTTATAGATGCGGGTTTTAATGTTGTAAAAGCAGGTGGTGATCCATCCGGGGAGAGCGGTATTCATTCACAAAAGGATGAGGAGTCGCTTCAGGGGATTGCACGAACGACTGGTGGCGGTTATTTCAGGGTTGAGGATCCTGCTGCATTTGATGAAACAATCAGAGCTATCGATCGGCTCGAAAAAAAGCGGCTTGCCGGGCCGGTCATGGAGCATCGTTCAGGGTTATTTTTTCAGCTTCTGTTGCTGGTTCTTGTGCTGCTCTTTTTGGAGGCTGTTTTGTCGAATACCCGACTTCTCAGGATACCATAGCCAATGGATTATTGAAATGCTGATGAAACAGGAGTAACTCCATGTGTTTTGCCTGGCCTGAAAATATTGGCTATTTGCTTCTTTTGATGCCTCTTGCCTTAATTTTGAGCTATGGGTTCATGAGGCTGCGTCAGACGCGTGAGGCTGTTGTGGGGCACCTCGTGGCTGATGGTATGATGCGTGGTATGCCGATGAGGGTTGTGGTGGTGAAAAAAGTTTTGCTCTTTTGCGCTATTGCCTTGCTGTTGTTCGCCATGGCGGGTCCGCGGTTTTGCAGTGGCGGGCACCCGGTATTGCGCAAAGGTGCCGACATTGTTTTTATGCTTGATGTTTCCCGAAGTATGAGAGCAAGGGATGTGCTTCCAGATCGTCTCGGGCAGGCTAAACAGGACGTTTCGAGAATCAGTCGTGCTGTCGTTGGCGGACGGAGGGCACTTCTCCTCTTTGCTGCAAGCCCGCTTGTTCAGTGTCCGCTCACGACTGATCAGGAGGCATTCGATGCCCTGCTTGGCATGGCTTCTCCTGACCTTATTGAGGAGCAGGGAACCTCTTTTCGTGCTGCTTTTGAGCTGGCCAGCCACCTTCTTGAGCCGCAATCGGAACGCAGCATGGCATCAGGGAAAGGGGAGAAAATCGTTGTGCTGCTGAGTGATGGGGAAGATCATACCGGAGAGGAACAGCAAGCGGTACAGCAGTTGAAAGAGGCTGGTATTCATCTTTTTGTGATAGGGGTAGGTATGCGCAAGCCTGTTGTGATTCCGGAAGGAGAGGCAGGGGATGGAGTCAAGCACGATGAAAGCGGAAAGGTGGTGATGACCAGTTTCAGGGCTGAAACATTGCAGATGCTGGCTCGTGATGCCAAGGGTTTTTACTTTCGAAGCAGGGCAGATCAGACGATTTATGGAGAGATTTCTGACAGAATCAATCGCATTGCGGCAGCATCACGCTGGGTGATGGAGCCCGGCGAGCGAGAGCCGCTTTATCGTTATTTCCTTGCGGCAGGCCTTGTGCTGTTGCTTGTTGAAACGTTCACAGGAGCAGGGGTGAGGAGGTTGCTGTAAGGGGTGTACCGGCGAGTCGATCAAGGAGGGTTTACTCCTTTTGTTGAAAAAATTATTACATTAACCTCTACAATCAAGGGAAATCAGATTTTCAGACGAAAAACAGAGACGTTATGGAGCAGCAGAGCAGTGGAAAAAAAGTTCTTGACTCTTTTGAAAAGGCGAAGCTTGGTTTGAAGGTTTTCAACATGCCGTTTGCTGAAGCTGAAGAGGTTATTGATTGCTATGTGAGTGATGGTGATTATGATCCTGTCAGTGTAGAGCTTTTCAAGGAGCAACTTGATACACAGCGACATATACAGGAGAAAAGCGTTGAACTTTTGTCTACGGGGAGCCAGATCTTGCGGCTTGTGGTTGGTGCCTTTATAAAAAATATTCCACAATCGTCTTCCGCACAGCGCTCAAAGTCCTGATCCTGAACGTTTCATAAAACAGTCAGAACCATGCAGTTTGATCCGAACAAATTCACCTTGAAGGCCCAGGAGGCCCTGCAGGCGGCATCGACTCTTGCGGGCAGTCATCAGCATCAGCAAATCGAACCGGAACATCTTCTTGCTGTCATGTTGGGCGATAAAAGCAGTATTGCTGTGCAGATAGCGCAGAAGCTCGAAGCTCAGTCCGAAATGCTGCAAACGGCCCTTGACCGCGAAATCGGCAGAATTCCCAAGGTTACCGGAGCTTCGGCCACGGGCCAGTATCTTTCGCAGAATCTTGGCAAGGTATTTGACGTTGCCCTCAAAGAGGCCGAAAGTCTCAAAGATGAGTATATCAGTTCGGAACATCTCCTGATTGCCATGAGCGAGGCCGGGGTTCCCGTTTCCCGTATGTTGCAGGATGCGGGATTTAACCGTAACTCCATTCTCAAGGTGCTCTCCACCATCAGGGGCACTCAGCGCGTGACGAGTCAGAGCGCTGAGGAGAGCTATAATTCTTTGAAAAAATATTCGCGTAATCTCAATGACCAGGCGCGCAAGGGCAAGCTCGATCCGGTTATCGGCCGTGATGAGGAGATTCGCAGGGTTTTGCAGATTCTCAGTCGTCGTACCAAGAACAATCCGGTGCTGATTGGTGAACCGGGAGTCGGCAAGACTGCGCTTGTCGAGGGAATCGCACAACGCATTGTGGCTGGCGATGTCCCTGAAAATCTCAAGAGCAAGCAGATCGCTGCGCTTGATATTGCCCAGCTTGTCGCCGGTGCCAAGTTTCGTGGAGAGTTTGAGGAACGCCTGAAAGCCGTTGTACGTGAGGTGCAGTCGTCAGATGGCGAGATTATCCTTTTTATTGATGAACTTCACTTGCTTGTGGGTGCAGGGTCAGCCGAAGGCTCCATGGATGCAGCCAATATTCTCAAGCCTGCGCTGGCTCGCGGTGAACTGCGCTGTATTGGAGCTACCACGCTTGACGAGTATCGCAAGCATATTGAAAAGGATGCCGCTCTCGAACGCCGCTTTCAGACCGTGCTGGTCGATCAGCCAAGCGTTGAGGACACGGTTTCCATTTTGCGTGGACTTAAGGAGAAATACGAGATCCATCACGGTGTACGGATCAAGGATGCGGCTATTGTCGCTGCCGCCGAGCTTTCCAACCGCTATATTGCAGACCGTTTTCTGCCCGACAAGGCAATTGACTTGATTGATGAGGCCTCATCACGCCTTCGCCTTGAAATTGACAGTAGCCCCGAAGAGCTTGATCGGATCAATCGCGAAATCCGTCGCCTTGAAATCGAACGTGAAGCCCTGAAGCGCGAGATCGAAGTCGGGGGGTAATGGCCAGTATTTTTTTTTGAACAGTATTGTCATCTCGTTTCAGCCGTCAGTAGGGAAGGCTTCATTCATTCATTAACTAAGGTGATGTTATGAGGTTATTGAGTAAAGGAGTTTCCTTTCTGCTTGCGTTTATTGTTGTTTCTGTTGGACTCTCCTCGACTGCAAACGCAAAAATATCGAAAATTCCGGTTGAACAGCTTGAGGGAAAAACCCTGTTGAGCGTTGTTCCCTGTGCTGATTATAAAGCAGGTGCGGGGCATGCCCTGCTTTTCGGTGCCCATTGGCGATCACTTTGGACGACTCCTGTTGAGATGCCGGTGCTTGATCTGATCTCCTTTGCCGGTGGATTGGTGCCGTTTGAAAAAGGGGGCGGACTTCAGACGATGACGTTGAGTTTCAGGGGAGAAAATGGCAAGGAGTATCGTTTCCGCTCTCTCGACAAAGATCCCTCACGCGGGATGCCTCCAAAATTGAAGGAGAGTGTTGTTGCCACTGTTCTGCAAGACCAGGTTACCACGTCAAATCCGGTTTCCGGTTTCATTGTCTCTCCATTGCTTGATGCGACGGACATTTATACTGTTGCTCCTGAATTTACGGTATTGCCTTACAACAAAGCTCGTCTCGGAGAGTATTTCGATGAATTTGCCGGTCTTGCCGGCACCATAGAGGAGCGCCCAAACGAAAGTGATGGTACCGGGGAGGGCTTCAAGGGTGCTGATAAAATATCCGGTACCTATGCAGTTTTTAACAATCTTGAAAAAGATAACGACAACCAGGTTGACTCTGCTGCCTATTTACGCGCAAGGTTGCTCGACCTCTTTATCGGCGACTGGGATCGTCATTCCGATCAGTGGAAATGGGCTGGCTACAAGAAAGAGGGAAAAACGGTATGGCTTCCCATTCCCCGAGACAGGGACCATGCCTTTTCTCGCCAGGACGGAGTTTTTTCATGGATTATCACAAAGGTTGTTCCCCACATGACCGCTTTCGGTCCGAATTATCCGAGTATCAAAAATTTAAGCTTCTCTGGCCGCCCTCTTGACCGACGCCTTTTCTCCGGGATTGACCGGGCGAAGTGGCATGCTGTTACCATCGATGTCAAGCAAAAACTGACCAACCAGGTCATCCATGATGCCGTCATGAAGATGCCTTCTGCCATGTATGCCAAAGAGGGGATTCGGCTTGAAAGTGAGCTTCGCGCAAGAAGGGATCTCCTTGAAACGGCGTCAGAGGAACTCTATATGCTCTATGCCGAAGATGTTGATATCTATGCAAGTAACAAATCTGAATATGCGACGCTGCACCGTACGCCGGAAGGTTGTATAGAGGTTGCGATTTGCAAAAGGGATGGTAATAGCGGTGCAGGAAAAGGGAAGCCCTTCTATTTTCGTGTTTTCAATCCCATCGAAACCAATGAGATACGACTCTACCTGCAAGGAGGTGATGACAAGGCCGTTGTTGATGGGCCGGTGTGCAAGGGCGGGGTGAAAGTCAGGGTCATAGGTGGTGAAGGTCAGGATACCTTTGAAGATTTTTCGACGCCAGCCCTCTCCCGAGATTCTGATACCTCCAAAATCATGACCTTTTTTTATGATGATGGAGATAAATCGGAATTTGTTGCCGGAAAGCATACTGCAGTTGATCGGCACAGGGTCGCGGTTCCCGTTGACGATCAGGAAAAATATGATCTGATGCCGCGTGATTTTGGCAGGGAAACCGGCTTTAGCCCAAGTGTTGATTATTCGACGGAGCACGGAGTATTTCTTGGCGTGGGAGCAACGGTTGTTGATTACGGCTTCAGGGCAAACCCCTTTCGTTACAGGATGCAACTGAGCGGAGGTGTCGCTACCGGAGATAGTCGTTATAAAATAAACTATACAGGCGATTTCCGGTCGCTGTTCCGCAACACCTCCCTTCTTGTTGAAGCAGGAACGACAGGTCTCGATA
>CAINOO010000205.1 GCA_903851535.1 uncultured Chlorobiaceae bacterium
TCCCTACGATTCGCCCAAGGCGCTTGCCCTGGCGGGTGCAATATCGGCTGTTATGACCGGTCAGGCTTATGTAACCTCGGCGGAGATGGCCCGTGATCTCGGTACCTTCGCTGGCCATGAGGCAAACCGGGGGGAGATGCTCCGTGTTATCCGTAACCATCGCCGTGCTGCAAGAAATATGTCGGAAGAGGAGTACGAGGGGTTGTCGGTCAAGCCGCGTGGCATTGATTCGGAGTATTGCCCCGGCGAGCTTTTTGATGCGGCAGGCAAGGTGTGGGATGAGGCGCTGGAGAAGGGCACTCAGTACGGATTCCGCAATGCGCAGGTGAGTGTTATTGCTCCCACAGGAACTATTGGTTTGGTGATGGATTGTGATACCACCGGTATTGAGCCGGAGTTTGCCATTGTGAAGTTTAAAAAACTGGCGGGCGGAGGCTATTTCAAGATTGTCAACCAGTCGGTGCAGAAGGCGCTTGAACGGCTTTGTTATAGCGCTGCGCAGATTGACGATATTGAGCACTATTGCAAAGGTCACGGTACCCTTTCCGGTTCTCCCTCAATCAATCGGTCGTGGCTCAAGAGCCGTGGTTTTCCTGAAGACAAGATTGAACTTGTTGAGTCGCAGTTGGAAACGGTCTTCGATATCCGATTTGCCTTCAACAAGTGGATTCTGGGCGAGGATTTCTGTGCCGCGCTTGGGTTCACCGAAGAGCAGCTCAGCGATCCTGATTTTGACATGCTGCAGGCTCTTGGCGCTACGGAGCGGGATGCCGAGCTGGCCAATGATTATGTCTGCGGTACCATGACCATTGAGGGCGCCCCCTACCTGAAGCTTGAGCATCTGCCGGTTTTCGATTGCGCCAGCCGTTGTGGCCGCAAAGGGCTTCGCTACATTCCGCACATGGCCCATGTCCGCATGATGTCTTCCGTGCAGCCCTTTATTTCAGGCGCGATATCCAAAACGGTCAACATGCCGGGTTCTGCCACCACCGTCGAAATTGGTGAAGTTTTTCAGGCGGCATGGCTCCAGATGGTCAAGGCGATTACCATTTATCGGGATGGTTCAAAGCTCTCCCAGCCGCTTAACATTTCGAGCTTCCAGGATCTCGATGAGGTTATTATGCTTGGAACAGAGGAGAATCTTGATGAAACGAAAGGCCCCCGGGAGGTTCAGGAGCGTATTGTCGAGCGGGTCTACCATCGCTCCGAGCGCAGGATGCTGCCGAAACGGCGGAAGGGTTATATTCGCGAGGCGCACGTAGGTGGCCACAAGGTCTTTCTCAGGACAGGGGAGTACGATGATGGCTCTCTTGGCGAAGTTTTTATCGACATGTACAAGGAGGGTGCCTCATTCAAGGGGTTACTGAACTGTTTTGCCGTGCTCGCTTCAAAGGCGCTGCAATACGGTATGCCGCTCGAAGAGCTGGTCGACAGCTTCACCTTTACCCGCTTTGAGCCTGCGGGCGCGGTTCAGGGACATAATGTCATCAAGAATTCAACCTCCATTCTTGACTATGTTTTTCGCTCCATCGGTTACGACTATCTCGGACGCAAGGATTTTGTGCATGTCAAGGCGGTTGATGAAGTGGTTGAAAGCAATGGTGAGAATGGCCATGCACCCTTTACCGAGCCTTCATTGGCCTTGCGTGTGGAACCTGATCGCTCCGCAACCCGCAAAAGCCAGGTTTATCAGGCAAAAGTTCAGGGTTATACCGGCGAGCAGTGCGAAAATTGCGGCTCCATGCGCGTCAAGCAAAATGGAACCTGCAAGGTGTGCGACGATTGCGGTATGACAACAGGGTGCTCGTAAACGCCCGAGAATAATCACGAACAAAAAGACCCGGACCTTCTTTCTGAAGCCCGGGTCTTTTCGTTTTACACTGCTTTTTTTTCTTGCTGCCGTTACACGTGATAAACGTATTTTCCGTCGCTGAACGGAACAAGGTTGATGGCTGTGTCAGCAGGGTTTTTGTTGTTGAGCCATTTCAGGCAACTGCTGCCTAACCAATCCTGGCGTGTCCCTGCAAATTCTGAATTGGCGGGATAGATGTCGATAAAGCGTTTGAAAAGTTCTGCGGTGAAGTCGCTCTCCTTGCCGACCGGTTTGTATTTTTCGGTATCCGGACAGCGTTTGCATGATGCGCTGCTGTCGGCGGTGGAGCAGATTTCACTTGGTGCTGTCAGGTACCCGCAATGGCTCCCTTTTTCAACACTGGCGACCGTTGCCCATGAATCACTTGCCGCTGGAGCCATCTGACTGTACTCTGTGACAACCGAAGAGTCGCACGACCATGCCGGTGGTTGCGATGTATCAAGACAGGCACAATCGCACTGCCCGACAACCATCAGGTTTGGTATCGCTATCGTTTTCAGTTTTTCACGGTAGGCTTTCATGCCGCCAAAAAGCGGATTTTTCATATCGACGGGCGAGAGTTGGACAAGACCAACGGGTTTGGCCTGGTTCTCTGGCCCCCATTTCGAGAGCTTGTCGGTCACTCTTGGAAAGGCAACCCTGTCGTACACAATGGGGTCAAACTTCTGCTTGGTCTGTTCTCCGATTGCCCGGAGGTTGTCAAATCCGGTTGCAGCAACCTGTGCATGTGCCCCTCCGACAGAGTGTCCGGCAAAAATGACATTGTTGGAGTTCATGAACTGAAATTGTTTTGATCGGCTTGCATTGAAGAAGGTGCTGGTCGCGCCGAAACAGATAAGATAGGAGGCTGCAAGGTAGGCCTCTTGCCCAACTCTTGGATTGCCGCCGAAATCAGTCGTGGGAGTGAATTCGTTTTGCTTGTGCGTCGAGGTCACAAAAGCCATTGCCCAGTTCTTTTCTGCAATAGCCGAGGTATAGTTGTAGAAATAGGATGGATAGTTGGCAAACAGTGGAGGCGGTTCGTTGCTGAAAAGAGCTGTAAGCAGCCGCTTTGGAAGATAGAAGAGATCGGGACCGATCATGAACCCATGATTGAACATAACCAGACCGTTTGCTTTCCTGTCTTTCGGATAATAGACATCCATCGCTATTTCCGTGAAATTCAGATCTTCAGGAGTATACTGCATCCAGAAGTACACCCTTTTGAAACAGTAGTCATTAATGATGATAGGTTCCATGATGAGTGGATTATGGGTTGGTAAAAAACTTTACGTCACGAACAATGAAAAACCGCGACACGTTGTTGCGCATACGCAGAATATACCTATTGCGTTGGACAAATGAGCAATCAAACACGGGCTCGTCTGATAAAAAATGAGCCTTCCCGCGATGGTGCCAGCGTGTCTGTTTATGCATCGCTATTTTGATTGCCTTCCATTGTTTATTATACTGCAAAAGGTCGTTTTTTTTGACAGTGAGCATCCTGTTTATGAGTTGGCTTGTGTGTTCTCGGCACTTCGGGTGGTGTTGTTTCTATGAAAAACAATTTTTGCAAAAATAACGGCTCTTTCATCATCACAATGCAGGAGGAGGTACATACATGGAGCAGAATGTCCAAAATGCCGGAAATCAATCAGTTGACCTGCTTCTCTTACAAAAGGAGGTCGAAACCCTGAAAAGTGCCATGCAAGGAGAGCGGACTCCGTGGTACAGAAATATCTCAACCGTCCTCTCCGTTATTGCAATGCTCTTTTCCTTTGGGACTACATTTGTTTCCTACAAAAGAACGGAGAGCCAGGATATTCAGAATGCACGCGTTGAATTGCGAGGCCTTCTGCAAAGACTCTCTGCTTTGCCTCGGGAGAATATTGAGATGACCAGGAAATACGAAAATACCGATCCGTCAGTCGTTGCCTCAATTGGCAGTTTTATCAATCAGGAAAATACGTTACTGGCAAGACAAGCCTCAGAAATAGCTCATAAACTTCCACCCCAATATGTATCGGCCACAGAATACTATGCTATCGGTGTTGCCTTACAAAATGCCTATGATGTTATTGGTGCAAAAGAACTCTTTACCACAGCCATAGATGTTTCGACCAATCTGAATGACAGGGTTGGAGCATTGCGTTCGCGTGCGAACTTGCTCTTTATTACAGGACAACCAGATGCGGGTCGGGTTGATTATCAGAGAGCACTGAATGTTTTTTCCGACTTCAGCAACGCCTCATATAACGAATACACGAAGAAGAGTACGCACATCTGGACCGAATTGGCATGGGCATATTCAGAGGCAAGTATCGGTTCGAGAGATGCTGCGTTTCAGCATGTGCAAAATGCAGAGCATCACCTTTCCGGGTTGCCGGATGGTCCTGGAGTACAACAGTTAAAAAATCAGATCAGCCAGGCAAAAAATATATTATTGAACGTGAATGGCCAGCAGAGGTGATTGCAGCTCCTCTTTTTATAAGAAGTTAAATTGGGAAAATCGCTATGGCTGTTTTTTATGATTCCCATTGCCACTTGATGAACCTGAGTCATCCCAATCTGACGGTGATGATCACAAGAGCATTCAAGGAGGCACTGCCAAAAAAACTTGTCCACTCTTTCGCGATGCTGGCTGCATGGCCGCTGGTTCTCAAGCTCCTTTTGTGGCTTCTGCTCTTTGTGTGCTTCCTGGCTCTTTTGAAGCTGGTTGTTGTGGCTGGATTGATCATAGTTCTGTTCCTTGTCCTGCTGCTCATCATTCCGTTTACCAGGCGCCTGTTGCTTGGGACGTTTAAGGAAAAAGTTGCCAATGTCATGAATCTCCTGGCTGTAATGGAGACGGACATTGGCGATTGCTTGATCCAACTGGAAGAGGAGCTGAGAAAAAAGTATGACAAGGAGGGTGGACTGACCTTGTATGGGGTCAGCGGAGTGTATGACAAAATCGTGATGACTCCCCTTATCATGGATTTTGGCCTGAAGAATTACCAGAATTCGAAGTCACCCTACAAAGTTCGCTGGAAGCCGGTTGTTGCACAGGTCGAGGATTTGTGTCTTGGAATAAGGGACTATTACCTTTACAGGACGGTCTACATCACATCGACAAGCGGCCCGGTTCCGCCTCTTTTCGAGATTCATCCGTTCCTCGGTATCAATACCCGGAATTATCAGTTGAAATCATTCCCTCCTGGTGACGGTTTTCCGAGCTTCCTCGAAGATCTTCTCAACAAAAATTTTCGTGAATTCGAGAATGATGCGACCCCCGAAATGCGGCACAGCAAGCTCCTGGAGTATAACTGGAGCACATTCGACGGCAATATCGCATCGCTTGGTTCATACGCTTTTGCTGGCATCAAAGTTTATCCTCCGTTGGGCTTCAACCCCTGGCCCGAGGATACCGATGGGTATACGGATATTGGGGAAATGGAACGGGAGCTGGAGAAGGTTCACTACCTGTATGGTTTTTGCATACGGCACAACATTCCCCTGACGGCGCATTGCAACGCTGGGGGATTCCTTGTCGATAAGACATACAAGGAATTTGCCAGTCCGGCCAAATGGGCAAAAGTTTTGGCGCAACAAGAGTACAGGCAACTTCGGCTCAATCTGGCCCATTTCGGTGGGGCTGAGAGAGATGACTGGAGAAACCAGGTTGCCGATCTTGTGTTGAAATATGAGAATGTCTACACGGATATTTCGTACCAGGGTGTCGATCAGAAAATTTATGCCAAGCTGAAGCTATTTCTCGATAGTAAAGGTGCCGACAGGCAGCGGTTGGTGGAGAAAATAATTTTTGGCTCCGATTTTATGATCAATTTACAGGACGTTGCAACCTATGGTACCTACCTGCAATATTTTGCTGAAACAAGGGCGCTTGCGCCGGAGGAAAAAGAGCTGTTGTGCAACGGGAATGCGATGAGGTACCTTTTTTTTGCGCGTTAGAACCTGCCTGGTCGGCAATATCACCTCTCTTCAAGCCGCCATTCGCCATCTCTTGTCATGGAACAGAATGTCTGGTTTTGTTTCTGAGTTTTCGGGAGAGTATCTTGTCGAATTATTGACGATCACTACAATGAATAATGGGAGTTAATACGCAAGCAGTTACCGGGTGACCGAAATTTCAGGTTGTTATTCTGCGGTATTTGAGGGAATTCTCTTGTTTCCATCCTGTGCGGAAATTACAGGCTGTTGCATATCGGGGACGAATGGAGCTTGTTCGGTGTCGTGGACATAAAAAAAATAAACGGTTATCTATCTGAAGGTTCGCAAAAAAACAAGGTGAAAAATTGTGATTAATTTTAGCAACAAAATACTCATTATTGGATTTGGTTCTGTCGCTCAGTGTACAGTCCCGGTTCTTTTTAAACACATCAATGTCGATTATTCTCAGGTCACTATTATGGATTTTGAGGATATTCGTGAAAAAGTATCGCTATGGACGGCATTGGGTGTTACCTACATTAATCATCAAATTACGCCGTATAATATAGCACAGACCCTTTCGACCTATGTTGCCGAAGGCGATTTGATCATTGATTTGGCGTGGAATATTGACTGTTGTGAAATTCTTCAGTGGTGTCATGATCATGGTGTCCTCTACATGAACACCTCGGTAGAAGTTTGGGATCCTTATACAGGGGTTGAAACTCGGCACCCTGCCGAAAGAACATTGTACCAGCGGCATATGAACATCCGCCGCATGACGTCACAATGGCAAAATAAGGGTGTCACGGCGGTGCTGGAGCATGGTGCCAATCCCGGATTGATATCGCATTTTACCAAACAGGGATTACTTGATATTGCCGACGCTGTCATTGCCCGGAACAAGGTCGGCCCTGCTCAAGCCGAAATTATTAAAGAGCTCTCTGAAAAAAGAATTTTCAATGAACTGGCAATGGCGCTTGGCGTCAAAGTGATTCACTGCTCTGAAAGGGATACACAAATCTCTGATGTTCCAAAACAGGTTGACGAGTTTGTCAATACATGGAGTGTCGAAGGATTCCGCGAAGAGGGTATGACGACTGCTGAAATGGGTTGGGGAACACACGAAAAAGAGCTCCCGCAATTTGCCTATACCCATAAGGAAGGCCCGAAAAACCAGATTTGTCTTGCCAAAATGGGGATGAATACCTGGGTGTGTTCCTGGGTGCCTGATTATGATATCCGTGGCATGGTGGTACGACATGGCGAAGCGTTTACAATTTCTGACTATCTTACGGTCTATAAAGAGGGACAGGCCATCTATCGTCCGACGGTCCATTACGCCTATTGTCCGAGTGATGCTGCTATTACCTCTCTGCATGAGTTGCGTGGTTATGATTACAGACTTCAGTCCAATTTCAGGATTATGAATGACGAGATCATCAAGGGTTCCGATATTCTTGGTGCCTTGCTGATGGGTCACGCCTTTAATTCCTGGTGGACAGGCTCCGACCTGAGCATAGAGCAATCGAGGGCGCTTGTCCCTCATCAGAATGCTACCACCATGCAGGTGGCCATATCCGTGGTCGCAGCCTGTATGTGGATGATTGAAAATCCTGACAGGGGTGTTGTTGTACCAGATAATATCGACCATGAGTATATCCTTGGAATTGCAAAACCTTATCTTGGCAACTTCATCTCAAAAGCTTCCGATTGGACACCCTTAAAATACAATCCCAACTATTTTGCCGGATTTAATGCACCTGATATTGATGAAACAGATCCCTGGCAGTTCAAGAATTTTCTTATTACCGATAATGATTAAAATAGGATACATCTAATGGAAGCTCAATATTTGAAAAAATTGGCATTGGAGCATGGCACACCGTTGTTTGTGGTGGACCATGAAGTTTTACGTGCTAATTATCGCGAGTTTAAGAAACATCTTCCGAGGGTACAGGCCTATTTCGCTGTGAAAGCCAACTCTGCCAAAGAAATCGTTAAAACGTTCTATGACGCTGGTGCCAGCTTTGATGTTGCATCAATGCCCGAGTTTCTTAATGTCTATGAAAATATTAAAAGCCTTACACCCGAACAGCAACAGGATTTTATCTGGGACAAGATCATCTATGCCAATCCGATAAAGCCAATCCCGACATTAAAGGAGCTCGACTGTTACAAGCCGCTGGTCACGTTTGATAATGAAGATGAAATTGCGAAAATCGCTACCTACGCACCGAATACGGGCCTTGTTTTGCGAATAAAAGTCCCTAATACCGGGGCGATGGTAGAACTCTCTTCCAAATTCGGTGCAGATCCCGGAGAAGCTGTTGATCTTATAGAAAAAGCGTTCAAGAGAGGTCTGGTGGTTGAGGGTATAAGCTTCCATGTCGGCAGTCAGTGCACAAATTTCCAGAATTATGTTCAAGCCCTTAATCTGGCGGCCAATATTTTCAGGGAATCGTGGGACAGAGGGTATAAAGAGGTCAAAATACTTGATATTGGCGGCGGTTTTCCCGCTCCCTACGACAACAGTGTAAAACCTTTTGCCGAGCTTGCCCTCATGCTCAACTCCGAATTTGACCGGCTCTTTCCGCCCGACATTGAAATCATAGCAGAACCCGGAAGATTTTTGGTGGCAACTGCCGCCTGGGTCGTGATGGAGATTATTGGTACAGCCTATCGTGACGGTAAAAGATGTTATTACGTCAATGACGGGGTTTATCACACCTTTTCAGGAATTATCTTTGATCACTGCGAATATCCGTTAAAATCCTTCAAAGAGGGCAATGAAAAAATGTGTGCGGTTTATGGTCCAACCTGTGACGCTCTCGACACCATTACGATGGCCAATCTCCTGCCCTTGGACCTTTCGATAGGGGATTTACTCTACAGTGAAAATATCGGGGCCTACAGTCACGCCTCATCAACGCACTTTAATGGTTTTCCGCCAGCAAAGGTTTTGCATATCAACAGATAGTTTTTGTCCTGCACAATATGACAAAGAAACGATCCGAATCCGTTCCAGGTGCTGTAGAACCAGCCTATGCAGCAATTGTCAATCTGACAGAGAGCCTGTGCCAACAGCACTTGACCGACGAATATGCAACGCTTGCCCGCCAGTTGGCTGCAACGCTTGCGCGTAAACGCCCTTCACCCATCATGCGGGGAAAACCGGAAATTTGGGCATGCGGCATTCTCTATGCGCTCGGCACCGTCAATTTTCTGTTCGACAAAACGCAAACCCCACACTTGCGGGTGGATGAGCTGTGCGCAGCATGTGGCGTCAGTAAAAGTACGGGAGAAAACAAGGCCAGACTTATTCGTGACCTGCTGAAAATGTATCCACTTGACCCGAACTGGTGCTTGCCGGCCAATGTTGAGAATAATCCAATGATCTGGATGTTGCAAGTCAACGGGTTTATGGTGGATGTTCGCCAGATGCCGCGTGAAGTTCAGGTGATTGCCTATGAAAAGGGATTGATTCCCTATATCCCGGCAGACCGTTGAA
>CAINOO010000206.1 GCA_903851535.1 uncultured Chlorobiaceae bacterium
GACCGCTTCCACAACCCCGAATTCACCCAGGTCGAGCTCTACGTTGCCTACAAGGATTACAACTGGATGATGAAGATGGTCGAAGAGCTCTTCAGCCAGACCGCCCTTGCAGTCAACAAGAGTGAAGTGACCACCTTCCTCGGCAACGAAATCAGCCTCAAGCCCCCTTTCCGCCGCCTGAGCATCATTGACGCCATTACGGAATACACCGGCAAGAATATTGCTGGCCAAACCGAAGAGCAACTGCGTTACACCGCCAAGGATCTCGGCCTCGAACTCGACCCCAAAATCAGCAGCGGCAAGATTATCGACGAAATTTTCGGTGAATTTGTAGAGCCAAAGCTCATTCAGCCAACCTTCATCATCGACTACCCCACCGAGATGTCGCCCCTTGCCAAGGAGCACCCCTCACAGCCCGGCATTGTTGAGCGTTTTGAGCTGATCATCGGCGGCAAAGAGGTCTGCAACTCCTTCTCCGAACTCAACGACCCCGTCATCCAGCGCGAACGGCTCGAATCGCAGTCCCGGTTACGGCAGCGCGGCGACGAAGAGGCGATGATTGTTGATGAAGACTTCCTCCGCGCCATCGAGTACGGTATGCCTCCATGCGCCGGCATCGGTATCGGTATTGACCGTCTGGTTATGATTCTGACCGGGCAGGACTCCATCAGGGAGGTCATCTTCTTTCCGCATTTGAAACCGGAGTAGGGTAGAAAATAGTTTTGCTGGTCATGCTCAGACTCCAACACAGGTTACCGAAATGAAACGCAAAGTGTACATCGAATCATCCGTTATCAGCTACCTGACGGCTCGACCAAGCAAGACAATTCTCGGAGCGGCCCACCAACAGCTTACGCAAGCCTGGTGGGAGAAACGCTTTGAATACAATCTTTTCGTCTCACAGTCAGTTTGGCAAGAGTGCGCAGCAGGAAACCCCGATGCAGCAGAAAAAAGGCTGGCTGCACTTGAAGGATTGGATATATTGCTGGTAACTGAAGAGATGATTGCTCTTGCCGAAGCGCTGATCAACCAGCGACTCATTCCGGCTAAAGCAATTGAAGATTCTCTGCATATTGCCATTGCCACCTTGCACCATGTTGATTTTTTGCTTACATGGAATTGTCGGCATATTGCCAACCCTGTGATTCAGGAAGGCATTGCAGAATATCTTGAAAAACAGGGATTATTTTTGCCGATTATCTGTACACCTGAAGAACTTATTGGAGGAAATAACGATGAATGATGAAATTATTGATGAAGTACACTCCATCAAAGACGCAATAGGCGAAAAGTTCAACTATAATCTTCGAACTCTTTTTGAAGAGATCAAACGTGGCGAAGCTGAATCTCAAGCAAAAGGAATGAAGCTGATCTCGCCTCCTGTTAACCCTGCCGGTTTTCCTGGCTCTGCATTGCAGCGAGGAAAAGCAATAAACCGCAACCTCTATCACAATGCTCCAGTGTGACGAAACAGTCTCGACTGGCAAACCCTTGCAAAGCTGAAAGAAGCTTTGCAGGATTCTTCAAACTGCCGTTTCGCCTCAATCGGCTTGACTGGAATGCAATTTCGGATGAGTTTCGCGCCGTTATCGAAAAGAGCGGGTATGAGGTGATTTCCGGGAGGCAGGATGGTTTGGGCGTTTGATACCGGAAGAGGGTGCTTTTTTTGCCGTAATAGTGTACCTTACGGGATGATGCTTTTGTGCGAAACAAGTGTGCACCGAGAACCAATGAAAAAACGCCTTGATCATGAATACCGCCACGTTTGAAAGCAAATTGCTGCCGGACGGTCATCTCTATTGTCCAAAGGAATTTGGTCAAAAGAAAAATGTCCGGTTCAAGGTGATTGTCATCTTTGATGAGAGAAATGAAACAGAAGCCTCTGAATTCGACACAGAGCTTGCGGCTCTCAACGATAATGCAACGGAGTTTCTTTCCAGAGAAGAACTCAGTTACTATTTGGGTCTGAAGGAGTTATGAAAACCTTTCAATGTGCTCAGATATGGCTGGTAAATTTTGATCCAAGCTTTGGACACGAATACCAGAAAATCCGGCCCGCTCTTATTATTCAGCACGAGGATTATATTGCATCAGGAAATTTACTGACGGTTATTCCGATTTCATCGCAAATAGTCAATCCGTCGGAACTTGATATTCTGATAACAGCAAATTCCCAGAACAGACTCATGAAAAATTCTCTTCTCAAAATGAAACAGATCAGTTCTTTCGACAAAAAACGATTTATCAAACTTATCGGAAGAGCTGACTCAGAGATAATGGCGAAAATGAACAGCCATCTGCAGCGTTTTATTTGTGGGAAATAGCGCATTTGTTCCAGCCCTTCATCAGGTCAGTGCCTGCATATCTTACAGATCATTGAACATCGCGACGATAGGTTCCAAGCTTTTTTTTACAGATTGCCAGTATGCGGCCAAACGGTTAAGCTACCGAGCGGAAAGATGAAGGCATGCAGTGCCTGTGATGAGCGGTTTTTTGGCTCCAAACGTCGGCCCACCTTCGGTGGACGTTTCTGTTGTCGGTTGTTACCAGAACATTTCGGCGTGCGGTGGTTCGTCCCTCACCTCCGCTCACCAAAATGTTGGTACTGCCCTCTCGATCAAAAGCAAAGCTGGGAATGAGCTGCCAACTGACTACGGGACGAAAACAAGGCGGAAGCCAACAGTGCTGTACCGGATGTCGGGGGTGAAGTCAAGCCGATAAGCCGACCGACAGTACTCGGCAGAGTAGCTCCAGCTCCC
>CAINOO010000207.1 GCA_903851535.1 uncultured Chlorobiaceae bacterium
CGCTTGTCGTCACCCATGCCTGCCCGTGAGCGTTTGACCGCTTCACTGACCGCTGTGACGGCCTCCTCCTGCCCGATTACTCGTTTGTGCAACTCCTCTTCGATAAGCAGCAGTTTTTGCCGGTCTGACTGGAGCATCTTGCTGAGGGGAATGCCAGTCCATTTTGAGACAATATCGGCAATGTCTTCGGCATCAATCTCCTCTTTCATGATCAGGTCGCCGGAGGCCTTTTTTTCTTCGATTTTCAGGCGGTTTTCTTCGATCTGCCGCTCAATGGCGACGATCTTGCCGTAGCGGATTTCGGCCACCTTGCCATAATCTCCCTGACGCTCAAACTCCTCGGACTGCACCCTAAGCTCTTCAAGCTGCGATTTCATGGTGCGTGACGACTGGATAAGTTCCTTCTCGCTCTCCCATTTTGCCTTGATGACGGTCTGTTCCTCGATGAGGTTTGCGAGCTGTTTTTCTATCTCCTCCAACCGTTGTTTCGTGTCAGCGATGCTCATACTGTTTCGCGTTTGATTACGGAGTGTGAATAAGAATTATTGTTGTAAATTTAAACACTAAAACATTAATGTCATCATCGGCACCTGCTCTAACGGCAAAAAAAGTAACGGATAATAACGTGGAAAAGTTCTCGATTGGCTCCATCCCTGTTCCTGACGACAGTACACCGCTCTTTATTGCGGGCCCCTGCGTGATTGAAAGCCGGGCCATGGCTCTGCAGACGGCAGAAGAGTTGCAGCGCATCAGCCGCCAGGAGGGCGTTCGTTTTATTTTCAAGGGCTCTTACCGCAAGGCAAACCGCACGTCCGGCTCCTCTTTCACCGGTATTGGCGACACGGAGGCGCTCGAAGTGCTGGCCGAGATTCGCCAGAGCTACAACATGCCGGTGATTACCGATGTGCATGAAACCAGTGATGTTACTCTTGCAGCCCGTTATGTTGATGTGTTGCAGATTCCGGCATTTCTTTGCCGTCAAACCGGGCTTCTGGTGGCTGCCGGAGAGAGCGGCCTTGCGGTTAACATCAAGAAAGGGCAGTTTATGGCTCCCGAGGACATGGTGCTTGCTGCCGAAAAGGTTGTTCAGACCGGAAACCGGCGGGTCATGCTGACCGAAAGGGGCTCAAGCTTTGGTTATCACAACCTTGTTGTTGATTTCAGGGGGCTTGCCAAAATGGCGGAATCGGGCTATCCTGTGCTCTATGATGCGACGCACAGTCTGCAACTGCCGGGAGCAGGCCAGGGGGTTTCAGGCGGAGAACGGCAGTATGTGATGCCTCTTGCCCTTGCAGCGGTTGCCGCCGGTGTGGACGGCCTCTTTTTTGAGATTCATCCCGATCCGTCCAAAGCGCTCTCTGATGCTACCACACAGGTAGCTCTGGCCGATTTCGGGATTATGGTCAAACAACTGCTCCACCTTTACCGGTGTGTGCACGCTCTTCATTCACTCTAAAACATCATACGCTCTTGGAAGGTTTTCAATATTTCGGTATGCAGCCATCGCAAGCTGATCCAACGTCAAGAATAGATCTTGCCCTTAAAGCTGTCCGGGCACTTTTGTTTCCTGTTGACGGCGTTCTGAACGGCAGCAGGATTACCTTTGACTCCAACGGTGGAGAGCTCTGTTCAATTTCGGTCAGGGATGCTGTTGCCATCAAGGAGGCGCTGAAGCAGGGTGTGCACATTGCCGTTCTCTCGGAACGGGAGGCCGAAGGGTATCGCCCCCTGCTTGAGGCTCTCGGCGTGCAGGATCTCTACCTCAACGGCGAAAATCTCCTCTACTCCTATGAAGCCTTTCTCCAGCGGCACGATCTTGCCGATGAGGAGTGCGCCTATATCGGTGATGATATCGGCGACATCGGGGTGCTTGCAAAAGTCGGC
>CAINOO010000208.1 GCA_903851535.1 uncultured Chlorobiaceae bacterium
ACCATCCTTTCAAGGGAATCATCATCGTCGAACCTGAGGCTTTTGTTGAGCGGCTCAAGTATTGGAAGCTGTATTTGTTACAGGGAGGTTAAGGCAGAGCGACGGCCATGTTGGTTTCAATGATTTGGCCAAAATACCACGGATGAGTAATACATGAGGTGTTCACATAAACATTAGAGGAGAAACGATGAAAAGACGAAAGCTTGGCAACAGTAACCTTGAAGTTTCAACTCTCGGGTTAGGCTGTATGGGTATGAGTTTTGCTTATGGGCCGATTGCCGACAAGCAGGAGATGATTTCGCTTCTTCGCTCAGCAGTTGATTGTGGTATCACATTTTTCGATACCGCAGAAGTATACGGGCCGTTCACAAACGAAGAGCTTCTCGGCGAAGCGCTCTCACCCATCCGTGATCAAGTGGTGATAGCCACCAAGTTTGGCTTCAAGCTCAATCCCGATGGTAAACCTGGTTGGGCGGGGCTTGATAGTCGGCCTGAGCATATCCGGCAAGTTGCTGAGGCCTCACTCAAACGACTCAAGGTCGATGCCATTGATCTGTTCTATCAACACCGTGTTGACCCGGATGTGCCGATTGAAGAGGTCGCGGGAGCTGTAAAAGATTTGATTCTCGAAGGGAAGGTAAGACACTTCGGCCTTTCTGAAGCTGGAGTACAGACAATTCGACGTGCTCACGCTGTCCAGCCGGTCACGGCAGTTCAGAGCGAATACTCACTGTGGTGGAGAACCCCTGAACAGGAGTTGCTGCCAACTCTCGAAGAGCTTGGAATCGGATTCGTTCCCTATAGTCCACTGGGAAAGGGATTTCTTACGGGAAAGATCAACGAAAACACGCTGTTCGACAGCTCCGACTTTCGCAACACTCTGCCACGGTTTACTCCCGAAGCCCGGCAGGCAAACAAAGCATTGGTTGATCTGCTTCAAAAGATTGCGGAAAGCAAAAATGCGACCCCTGCCCAGATTGCGCTTGCCTGGTTGCTTGCCCGAAAGCCCTGGATTGTACCAATACCTGGTACCACAAAGCTGGAACGCCTGGTAGAGAATATCGGTGCAGTTGATCTTGTCCTGACCCCGGACGATCAGGATGAGATAGAGTGCGCCGCATCAAAGATTACGGTGCAAGGTGACCGTTACCCGGAAGAACTGATGCGGATGACTGGTCGCTAATCGGCAAAAAAAAGAAAGTTTGCTGTTTTTGTGCCGACCTCGAGCCCGGTGTTCCCGGGTGTGCGGGGGTTGCCCTGTCGTATACCATATTTACGGTATTTATCACTAACCTGTTTGGAGATGTGGCGCTTATTGCGCTTTATTAACAATCGTTAATTTGCTCTGTGCCCTTCTTTTTGCAGGAACGGGTATGGAGAATGGAAAAACATCCCCCAAATTTTTGAAAGCATGGCGGAACGTGAACTTGTTTTGACGGGCGTGACTGGCCCTGGTGTGTTGCGTCAGAAGCAGCACGATTATTATCTGTTGCGCATCAAGGCGGTTGCTGGCGATTTGAGTGCATCGCAACTTGCCTGCATTGCTGAAGTTGCTGAACTTTATGGGCAGGGAGCGGTTCATCTCTCTACCCGTCAGGGGGTTGAGATTCATCACGTGCACCATGACAATCTGGAGAGTGCACAACTTGCCTTGAGTCAGGCGGGAGTTGAAATGGGAGCTTCCGGCCCTCGGGTACGGGTCATTGTTGCCTGTCCGGGTGAGGCGACCTGTAAGTGGGGAGTTGTCGATACCAAGAAGATTGCAACAGAGCTCGATCGTCGTTTTTTTTATAAGGAGGCTCCCTGGAAATTCAAGATGGCGGTAACGGGCTGTGCCAATAACTGTAGCAAGGCAAACGAAAATGATATTGGTGTCAGGGGTGCCATTGAGCCTGACTGGGTTGCCTCGTCCTGCTGCGATTGCCGGCTCTGTCTCTCGCTCTGTCCCGCCAAAGCGATTGTGCGTGACGAGACGGGCTCCAACGGGACACGGGAGTATCATTACCGGATAGATCAGGAGAGCTGCATCAACTGCTCTGCGTGTACCCAGCATTGCCCCGGAGAGGCGTGGGTTGTTGGTAGGCAGGGCTATACGCTCTTTATCGGCGGTACGATGGGCAAGACTCCCCGATTTGCTACGGTGCTGAAGAAGCTGGTTGAGAGCGAGGAGGAGCTGTATGACTTGATCGAGAAAACCTTGACCTGTTACCGCACGCATGGCCGGAAAAAAGAGCGGTTTGGCCATACGATTGACCGTATCGGGATAGCAACG
>CAINOO010000209.1 GCA_903851535.1 uncultured Chlorobiaceae bacterium
AGATCTCCAGACGGAATAATGGTTACACCAGCATCAAGATGAAGCATCACTTTCAGGGCATCCGATGCATTTTTGATTTCGTCATGCAGCATCATCTTCTGCTCAATCAGTTCGGAAAGCCTTACGTCGGTAGAGAGCTTGTCTGACTTGGGCAGTAAACCGGCACGGAACCCTTTTGCCGCCTCACTGCTGTGCGCCTGCATGGTTTTTATGGACTGCTCAACAGCTTCAATATTTTTTCGGGCAAGAATAAGGCCGTAATAGACTCTGGTGACCTGTAGTCCGATACTTTCTACGGTTCTGGCGGTCATATACTCCTGGGCTTTTTTTGCCGTGAACGCCAACTGTCTGCCAAGCGCAGCATCGGCATTGTACACGGGCTGCATGACCTGAATGGAGGTATTGAAGTCGTTGATGACATCGGCATTATTGAGCTTTTCCGGCATAAAATCAGATTGCTGCACAATGTTTTGCTGAAGCTTGAGCACCAGCGCAGCTCCGGGATCATTGGTCACAACGAATGTCTCCGACAACGTCACTTTCGGAAGGTATGCCTGACGGCTCTGAACGATCCTTGCCTCGGCCTGGTCAACCCTGCTGCGGGCGGCCTTGATGGTGAAATTATTCTCACCAGCCATCACAAGGGCATCGGAGAGAGAGAGTTTCATTGCTTTATCGCTGGCTGCTGCCTGTAGTGGTGAGCCGAGAGCGCCCGCCAGACAACAAGCAATCAATGCTTTATATACTTTCATGATTAGTGTTTTGAAATAAGTTTTAAAATCTTTTCTACACTGTTCGAGTCATCCTGACTCAAACACCGCTTGAGGTTGCGGTGGAGCACCAGCGAAAAGGTGTTGTCGAGAGCCGCTTTTGCCGCCTGGAACTGCGTGATGATCTGGCTGCACTCTTCCTCCCGTTCAATCATTCTTGTCAATCCCTCAACCTGACCAGCAACCCTCTTTAGTCTCATAATCACATCTTTCATCGAATCCCCATCTGTAACCATGATCGTATTTGTTTTTAGTTTCCGGCTACCCATACCCTGTACAGGTATATTAAACAAAAAAATCATATTATATGCAAAAGATTTTATTGTTACAGGGCCAACAATCATCCCTTCCCAACCTTTATAACCCGATTGGACTCGGGAAAGGCACCTGCACGTTTCAATAATCCGGCGGGTTTCTGTATCTTCGCTCGAACTTGTTTCTTCAAGCAATACAAATGCAAACGAAAAAAAATGGAAAGAACGCTTACCATCCTCAAACCGGACTGTGTCCGCAAGCAGCTTATCGGTGCAGTCATCGACCAAATTGAACGCGCCGGATTCCGTGTTGTTGCCATGAAAAAAATAAAGCTCACCAGGGAAACTGCTGGCGAGTTTTATGCCGTGCACCGTGAGCGCCCTTTTTATGGTGAACTGGTAGAGTTCATGTCGTCAGGCCCTTGTGTGCCGATTATTCTTGAAAAAGAGAATGCTGTGGCCGACTTCCGCACCCTTATCGGCGCTACCGATCCGGCCCAGGCTGATGCTGGTACCGTGCGCAAGCTCTATGCCGACAGCAAGGGTGAGAACATTGTTCACGGCTCCGATTCTGAAGAGAATGCCGCTATCGAGGCTGGCTTTTTCTTTTCGGCTGAAGAGGTTGTCAGAAGCAACTGATTTCCTGGAACCCCCGGGGAAACAAAAAAGCGGCCCCCCAAGGTCGCTTTTTTTGTTTCCACTCTCCCCCAAATATTATGATTCGTCCTCTTTGCCTGAGGGTTCCACTCCTTTAATATCAGAAAGATAGTCGCTGAAGGTTTCACCGTACATCTCCCAGATCGTCATAAAGAGCGCTGCGACAATCGGGCCGAGAATCAGGCCGAAAAGACCGAAAAGCCCTATTCCGCCGAGTGTTCCAAAAAAAATAAGGAGCGCGTGCATCTGTGTGTCGCGTCCGATCAGGATGGGGCGAATAATATTATCGACCTGGCTTACGACAATACTGCA
>CAINOO010000210.1 GCA_903851535.1 uncultured Chlorobiaceae bacterium
CAGCTACGGGGAGCGCCTGAGATCTCCCGCCGCCATTATTCGGCAAGACCGGGCAAACTTTCATGTTTTTGGTCGCATTGATCCCGAAGATGAGAGTGATAACTTCTTTGTTTCAAAGCAAAATCGCGCAACTCTGGAATCATTGGTAAGAAACAGCCCACTGAGTGACGAGGTACTTGACGAAATCGTTAACGGAAAGCCGTTAGTCGAGATTACAATATGGAGGCGTGACTCTGGCCGGAACTATATTGAGATCAAAATTCTCAGGTATTGATCGGCAGCAAAAAGTCACCTTGTTTTACCGGAGATGGATGATGATTTTTCGTGGACTCGCAAAGCTTTTTCTTATAGCAATATGCCCGCTTTTGTTTGTGGCGTCCGCCCGTGCAGCAGGTGACGATGCATTAATGGAGAGGCTTGTCAGATCGTATCCTGAATTTCTGATGGGTCATGAAGGCAATGAGTTGATCTGGAAAGACGGAACGAGAATGCTTTTTGACGATGGCAAGAGAGATAAAGAGTTTGAAACGCTGCTCAATGCACCATCAATCAGGGATATGTTCTACGCGCCCTATCTTTCAGGCAAGGTGACAGCCGCACCAGATATTAACAGTGATCCGGGACGGGTACGGTACGAACCGTTTTTTATAAAGATGTATGGCGACTGTAGAAAGGGCGAAACATCGCGTACTCTGGTAGATGTAGTCTGGCTTCCAAAGAAGTGGGGCAAAATGATCAAGATGACTCGCGTTAACGGCGTGGCTGAGCAGTTATCCAAAATATCACGGGAACTGGATCAGTTGCCAGCAACATACGACAGCTATCTTATTCCACCCGCTGGCACCGTTAATTGCAGGGTTATTGAAGGAACAAAACGCATGAGTGCTCATGGAAGTGCAACGGCTATCGATATTGCGCAAAAACATGCCAATTACTGGAGATGGACAAAGCCGGATTCAAAAGGGCGTTACCCCTATCGAAACCAGATTCCGGCAGAGATTGTCGAAATTTTTGAAAAACACGGATTTATATGGGGCGGCAGATGGTATCACTACGATACGATGCACTTCGAGTACCGCCCTGAACTTTTGAATAGTGACGGAGTCCGCTCAGAAGTTAAAAAACAGGAACCATAAGAGAATAAAAAACGGGAGCAGTATCGGTAATGAGTATTTGTAAATGTATTCCAGAAAATCCGGAACGTCTACATCCGCCTGAGCGGCAATGTTTTTTACCATGAAATTCGGAGCGTTACCGATATAGGTTATTGCCCCAAAAAAGACCGCAGCAACCGAGATGGCCACAAGGTAAATATCCGAAGAGAGATCTCCCTGAACTGGAGAGACTACCCCGTCTGCAAAAATCCTCACATCGGAGGGCGAAGCGATATTCATTCCAAACTTCCCTAACGCACCGGCAAGGAAATTCAGGTAGGTTGGGGCATTATCAAGTACGCCTGAAAGAGCGCCTGTCATCCAGTAGAATCTGGATACCGAAAACTCACAGGCATTTGATTTCGCAAAATCGCCAATAAGGGCCAGTGCAGGAATCATGGTCGCAAAAATACCTATAAAAAGAAAGGCAACCTCCTTTATGGGCTCAAAGTTGAACTCATTGCCCTTGAATGCCTCATGATTCGAAAATTTATAGGCAAGAAGAGCGATCACAAACATGATCACTTCCCTGATGCCGAATGGCAGGCGAAAAAGCTCCTGAAGACTCGGAAACCCTGCTATCACGGCAGGATCAAGAAAAACTGCAAAAATAATCCCTCCGAGAAAAAAGAAATTTCTCCTTCCTGTTATGCTCACGCCACCTTTTACGCCGGATTCCTTTACATCGCCAATTCCTGCCCTCGCATCAAAAATTACAAACACGAGCAGAAGGCCAGCAACGGTTATGATCCACGGCAACAATACTTTAGGTAATACCCGGAAAAATGGTACACCTTTTAAAAAGCCAAGAAACAACGGGGGATCGCCGATTGGAGTAAGTGCGCCTCCTATATTGCTTACAATGAAAATAAAAAAGACAATATGAAAAGCTTTCAGCCGACCTTCATTGATGCGCATATATGGCCTTATGAGAAGCATGGAGGCACCGGTTGTTCCGACCAGATTTGAAGCCAGTGCCCCTATAAAAAGGAGCAACGTATTTACCAAAGGAGTTCCTCTTCGCTCAATTTTGATGAGTATTCCGCCGGAAACCACAAAGAGAGATGAGATCAGGGCAAGAAAAGAGAGGTACTCTTCAAGGGTATGCTCCAGAACATGCAGCCCGCTTTCCATGACGATTCCATAGTAACCAGCAACAACAACACCAAAGCCAATCGAAACCGCTGGATAGTTGCGCTCCCAGAAGCGATGGAACAAAAGCGGACCGCTTGCTATCATCACAAGAAGAGTGATAAAAGGAGTTACGAGCCAAAGCGGAGGGAGCGTCTCCGTAGCGTTGAACGATGGAGCCATTCCCCTCGCAGAAATCTCAAGAGGAAAAAACATACAGCCAGGAACACTGAACATGGCGAAAAGCTTGCAGCGCGGTCTCATCTATACGGGCGTGCCAAAAAGCCTGCCAACGCCTGCCGTGAGCCCCATTGCCAGTGCTCCCCAAAAGGCAACACGAATTGCGCCCTTGACAAGAGAGGCTCCACCGGCATACGCCGCTGTTCCGCCAAGAAGCAGCAAGGTCACCAATGCCGTCGCAGATGAAATCTCAACAATCCTGCCTGAAGGTGCCAGCAACACCGCAAAAATCGGAATAACCGCACCCACAACAAAAGAAATTGCCGAAGCAAATGCTGCCTGGATTGGCCGTGCCCGCAAGGTCTCCGTAATGCCAAGTTCATCACGAATATGTGCTCCAAGAGCATCTTTCGCCATCAGGCTTTCTGCTACGAGTCGCGCAAGCGGTTGGTCAAGTCCCCTGGCTGCATAAATTGAGGTCAGCTCCTCCAGTTCATGCTCCGGATCGGTTTCCAGCTCGCGTTTTTCCCGCTCGATGTCCGCATGTTCGGTGTCGGCTTGAGACTGAACCGAAACATACTCACCAGCCGCCATAGACATGGCGCCAGCCACCAGACCAGCCACACCGGTTAACAGAACCGTTCCCTGGGAAGCACCGGCAGCGGCTACGCCAATAACAAGACTTGCTATTGAAATGGTTCCGTCATTTGCGCCCAGAACGGCAGCACGAAGCCAGCCGATTCTCTCTGCCCTGTGTGATTCACTGTGCATATATGGCATCCTCAACATCTCCGTTTGGTACAACTTCCTGTTTCGATTGATCCGCCACGATCTGCGGATTTTTGAATGATCGCTGCTGCAAACCTGACAAGCCCCCTGTAGCTCCATAATCATCTGAAAACCACAAAACAACCCATACCTTCGGCAATATAAACACAGCCCGCTTGCTACGCTGTATAGAGAGTAAAAAAAAGCAAATCTCCCTGTTACGAAAGACCTCTGTGTATCTGTTCCGACGCCGTACCGGCAGATTCCGCAGCCCGGTAATGTATGCCGTTATTTTGTTTGACAAAAACGCACAACACCTGCACAAGAACAACACAACACAGATCAAGAGCGTATCAGCTCACCCTCCCTGCTGATTCCAGGTAAAAGCTTCACGCCACCCCGGTACACTGCACAATAAAAAACAAATTGAACTATTGATATATGGTTTGTGTTTTGCATACAAAAAACATACACGTATCTTATGAGAAACACTGGGTTGAATCGAAAAAAGCGTATAAAAGCCTTTTTGCTGAGTAGCAATCTTTGATACATATATATACACGCAAATGACCATGAGCATGAACACGACACTCCCATTTGCAACTGTTTCTGATATTATCGGAAAAGTATGGTCAATGGATACAGATGGAACCTGGCATCTGCTTCAAAAGGGGGATTTGGTGCATGAAGGTGAAATTATCGTTACCGGGGCGGAAAGTCTTGTTGTGCTTCGGAACA
>CAINOO010000211.1 GCA_903851535.1 uncultured Chlorobiaceae bacterium
CCCGAAAGCCATAACAGTCGCCTGCAGAAATACAGGATCACAGCCAAGGGGAAGGCACTTCATTTAACTTATACCTCCACTGCTAACAAAGTAATTGATCAGGCGTCGGCACAAGTTGAATTGTACGGTTCGGCACAAGTCAGAAACAATGAAGAGGTACAAGTGTCGCTATTATTTGAGGCACAAGATGACTTTGATGATTTGGCACAAGTTCACTTGCAGATTCTTTCGACTTGTTCCACTTCGCCGCTCTCATCAGCGGAAATTGCCAATGCACTTGGGCACAAGCAATTGAGCGGCAACCTCCGCAAAGCCATTCCGCAACTCAGAATTGCCGGGTTGCTACAATACACGATTCCCGAAAAACCAAACAGTCGGCTGCAGAGATACCGTCTTACAGCAAAGGGCAGGGCATTACTGAGTGCTAAACCATTTCCTGTTTAAATGGTTACCAAGTAATATTTATGGATTTCCGGGGTGGAGGTGGAACGATTATGATTTTTTCTATATTTCTTGTATATAATCGGTATTGCTTTTTTGCGGCTTTATATATAAAAACAATGCACCCATGAACCACTCCTGTAACGGTCTGGATATTGGCCATAAGGAACTCAGGCAGACGGAGGATTTGCTCTTGAACAGCGAAATGTGTCAGAGAAACCTCATTGATGTCATGCGGAGTGGCTATACCTACTGTCAGGTGATTTTCGAGGAGGGAGGCCCTTTAGATTTTATTCATAAAGAGGTTAATGCCTGTTACGAAAAAATGATTTGCCTGAAAAATATTGCCGGACGAAAGGCCTCGGAGATTTTTTCTGGCACAGGGAAGTCCTATCAGGAGTTTATTGAGAAGCAGGTGTGGGTAGCCGAGAGCGGGATCTCTGACCGATTTGAAATCTATATGGACTCATTGGAGTTATGGTTCGACATTTCTGTTTGCAGTCCCAAAAAGGGGTATTTCGTTTCGATGATCGATAATATAACTGAACGCAAACAGGCGGAGAAAGCTTTGCGCGAAAGTGAATCCCGATTCCGAAAACTCTTTCAGGAGCACTCCGCCATCATGATGGTTATTGAGCCCGATACAGGCAAAATAATGGACGCAAATTTTGCAGCGGCGGATTTTTATGGCTGGTCGGTTAACGAACTCCGCAGGATGTATGTACAGGAGATCAATACCCTTCCTCCCGAAGAGGTGAAAAAGGAGATGGAAAAGAGCTGTTCATTGGTGCAAAATTACTTTTTATTCCGTCACCGGAGGGCTGACGGTTCAATTCGTGATGTAGATGTGTTCAGCAACAAGGTCAAGGTTGCCGGCAAGGCTCTTCTTTACTCAATTATTCATGACGTTACCGAGCGGACGCGTTACGAATTTTTTGTGACGTTCAGACTTCGAATTCTTCAGTTGTCCGAAAACTCTTCTGTGAAGGAGCTGTTGCAAACGGCACTTGAAGAGGTGCAGCAGTTGACGCAAAGCACGACAGGGTTCGTCTTCTTTCTTCCTGAAGATCAGATGTCACTCACCTTGCAACTCTGTACAACAAACTCGTTCAAAATCAGGGATCGTGTTGATGGAACGGGAGAAGAGATTCCACTGGAAAGTGCCGGGGTATGGGCTGATGCCGTTCGGGAACGGAGATCGGTTATCCACAATGACTGTTCGACACTTCCGTACAGCAACAACAGACCTGAATGCTATCTTCAGTTGAAACGCGAGTTGGTTGTTCCCATCATTCGTGATGACAGGGTCGTGGCAATTATGGGAATTGGAAACAAACCCGAAGCGTATACCGATAGCGATGTTGAGTGGGTAGACATTCTTGCCAATTTAACATGGGACATTGTTGCCAAAAAAATTGCTGAAGATGAGCGGGAAAAACTGCACAATCAGCTTCACCATTCCCAGAAAATGGATATGGTTTGCCAGCTTGCTGCCGGCCTTGCGCATGAAATCAACAATCCCCTGAACTTTATTGCTATCAATTTTGCAAACATTCAGGAGGCTGTTTTAGACTTGAAAACAATGGTGAAGGAGTATCAGTCTGTTACCAAAAAACTTGAGGACGGAGCGTTTTCTTCGCTCGATTTGCATAATCTCCGTCAAAAAGAGGCGGCGCTTGCTCTTGATACGCTGGTCAACGATATTCCTGATATCCTTGCTGAATCACGACGTGGTTTTGATCGGATAACAACCATTATCAATGGCATTCGAAACCTCTCGCACCAAGACGGCCTTGACAAAAAGGTTGTTTTCGATATTAACAAGGGAATCATTGATATTCTCGCCCTTACGCGTCATGAATACCGTTTGTGTGCCAACATTAAGACAGACCTCGGGAAGTTGCCGCTTCTTCAGTGCAACCCCGAGCAGATCAAGCAGGTACTTTTCAACCTGATTGTTAACAGTGTTCACGCGATTCAGTCACAACGGCGAAGATCAAACGGTATAATCAGCATTCGTACCTGGTTCGACAGCGCCACGGTCTCTTGCTCCATCGCCGATGACGGGCCGGGTATACCCGATGCAATCAGGAAGGACATTTTCAACCCCTTTTTTACCACAAAAAGCCCGGGGAAAGGCACAGGACTTGGACTGAGCATTACCTGGGATATCATTGTCAGCAAGCATAACGGCACGATTGCCGTTGAGACTCCTGCCGAAGGCGGAACTGTTTTTACCTTTTCTTTGCCACGACAAATGCACTGAAAACAGGGTAAAAATATTTTATAGAGCTTCTTGCAGCTTCGAATCAAGCCAAAGAATAGTAAATTAGACGGTTATGAAGATTTCCCCATAATTTTTTTAAGCCACACACCGCCATGGGAACCACAACCACAAAAGTTGATCTGGTCAACGTTATTGCCCACAGGACAGGTCTGACAAAAAACGAAACGGAATCTGTGGTTAACTTTCTGTTTGAAAGTATTATTGATTCACTGAAAGCCGGAAAGCGAATTGAAATCAGGGGGTTTGGCTCGTTCAACATCCGCCATAAAAATCTTCGCCAGGCAAGAAACCCGAGAACGGGGGAGAAAGTGACGGTTGAACCAAAAAACGTACCGTCATTCAAAATTTCGAAAGAGTTCAAGATGGCGGTGAGTGAAAGCCTTAAATCTGATGGCCAGTAGCTTTTCTTCCTCTCACAAATACAGTAGTGGTGGCCCTCCGCCTGAACGCCTTTCCGGTTCTGTTGAGCGGGTCACTTTCCATAGTGACGAGTCGGGGTTCTGCATTCTGCGAACAAAGGTCAAAGGGCGTCGTGATCTCGTTACCGTTGTTGGTTCAGCCGCATCCATTGCTCCGGGTGAATATGTCGAGTGCCTGGGAAGCTGGCAGAACGATCGAACCTACGGTCTTCAGTTCAAGACAATCCAGTTGACGGTTGTACCTCCCAGCACCCTCGAAGGGATTGAGAAATATCTTGGTTCCGGTATGGTCAAGGGCATAGGCCCTCACTTTGCCAAGGCGCTGGTCTACGCCTTTAAAGAGGAGGTCTTTACCGTTATCGAAGAGGAGCCGCAGCGCATGCTTCAGCTTCCTGGCATCGGCCAGAAAAGGATGGAGAAGGTGACCAGCGCCTGGGCCGACCAGAAGGTGATACGCGAGATCATGGTCTTTCTGCAGTCGCACGGGCTCGGCACAGGGCGCGCAGTGAGGATCTTCAAAACCTACGGTAATGAGTCGATCATCAAGGTGAGTGAAAATCCCTATCGCCTCGCCCTTGATATCCACGGCATCGGTTTCACGACAGCCGATATCCTGGCCAGGCAGCTTGGCATTGCCCCCGACTCCCTTATTCGCGCACAGGCAGGCGTACGCCACGTTCTGCAGGAGATCTCCGGTAATGGCCATTGCGCCGCTCCGCGGGAGCTCCTTGTGGCCGAGGCCGCCAAACTGCTCGACATTACCCCTGAGATCATCGAAACAGCGATAAGAGCGGAAGTTGCCGCAGAGAACCTTGTCTCTGAAGAGATCAATGGCACTCCGGCACTCTTTCTGACACCGTTGTACCGCGCTGAAGTTGGTACGGCTACCAGCCTTCAGAGGCTGATCCGGGGAGAACCACCCTGGGGAGTGATTGATGCCGACAAGGCAATTCCCTGGGCAGAAGGGAAGAGCGGGCTCACCCTTTCTGAATCACAGCGGAGAGCCATAAGACTTGCCCTTTCAAGCAAGGCCGTGGTCATTACCGGCGGCCCCGGTGTGGGCAAGACCACCCTTGTTAACAGCATCCTGCTCATGCTTCAGGCAAAACAGATAGCGGTCACCCTCTGCGCCCCGACCGGAAGGGCGGCCAAACGGCTCTCCGAATCAACCGGCCTTGAAGCCAAAACCATCCACCGTCTGCTGGAATTCGATCCCCAGTCATTCGGCTTCAAAAAAAACCGCGACAACCCGATCGAAACCGATCTGATTGTCATTGATGAAGCCTCCATGGTCGATATTGTCCTCATGAACCGCCTCCTCGCCGCGGTGCCCGACAAAGCAGCCCTGATGCTGGTAGGTGATGTAGACCAGCTTCCATCAGTAGGCCCTGGAGCTGTGCTTGGAGACATTATCCGCTCAGGCAGCATACCAACGATCAGTTTGACTGAAATATTCCGTCAGGCAGCCTCCTCACGCATCATCATCAACGCTCACCGTATCAACCACGGAGAGATGCCCCTTAACCTGGAGGGCCCAGGCCTATCCGACTTCTACGTTATCCCGGCCTCTTCTCCCGAAGAGATCTACCAGAAACTGATCCAGCTCATCACCGAACGCATACCGAAACGGTTTGGCTTCCACCCGGTAAGGGAAGTTCAGGTACTGACCCCGATGAACAGGGGAGGGCTTGGTGCCCGTTCGCTCAATGTTGAATTGCAGCGGGCGCTCAATGAAAAAGCTGAACCGAAAGTCACCCGGTTTGGCACTACCTTCGCCCCTGGCGACAAGGTGATACAGACCGTCAACAATTACGACAAAGAGGTCTTCAACGGCGACATCGGCCATATCCTCAAAATTGATACCGAAGAGAGTATCCTGCTGGTCGATTACGATGGCCGGGCGGTAGAATATGAGTTTGGAGAGCTCGACGAAGTTTCGCTCGCCTACGCAACGAGCATCCACAAAAGCCAGGGGTCAGAATATCCGGCAGTCATCATCCCGCTTGCCATGCAGCACTACACGCTTCTGGAGCGCAACCTGATCTACACCGCCGTCACCCGGGGCAAAAAGCTGGTCACCATCATCGGAGAGCCCAAAGCGCTCGCCATGGCCATCAAAAACCAAAAATCAAACAAGAGGGTAACCAATCTGACCGCACGAATAGCCGCTGAAAAGGGGAGTGCCACGCGCTCAACAGGCGAATAGCTTCACGTGGAACATAACGGAACACCAGTTGCCTTTTTGTTCATGGCTTCCTCACGTTTTTTATTACTGCGTTTGATTTGGATTTCACACTCTCATCACCTATCGAGATTTCAAGTGTAAAATTTACACGCCAATGTGGGACAAAGAGCGTCCGATGTGCAAATAATAGTGCAGGTATTGCATCGGAGCTGAAATATTTTTTGTATTGGACGGCTTTTGTCCCAGGTCACCTGTTATTATTCCTTCCTGAAGCTAAACAGCCTGTAGCGAAAAAGTGAGGCCTAACGCATCTTGCTTATGCCATTGAACGAGTTGTTATTCGCTTTTTTCAAGCATATCTTGCTTAAAATCTAAACTCACGATAGTTGCTATGGCCTCTTTTGACTGACCTATTTTTTGTAAGTCACAAAATTTAACTTGTTTTTATACAACCATATCTCGATATAGGCAACCCAACACCACAAAATGATCATGGAAGTTTCTCTGTTGGTAATCACTGTCTTGTTGCTACTTTATATAGTATTACAGGCAACTTTATTAAAAAGCAAAAGGATTGATGGGTCGCCTGAACTGGCAAACATCCTTCTTGGCTTGCAAAAGAGTCTTTCAACGATTGAGAGTAATCTAAAAGAGGATTTCAGAATAAATCGGCAGGAAATATCCGGCATCGCCAAAGAGAGCCGCGACGAATTACATGCAACACTCAAGGAGTTTACCGCAGAGCAGAACACCAGGTTTCAGGCGCTGAAAGAGGAGCAAAAGCAACTTACCGACAATACGGGAGCCCAGTTGGAAAAAATAACCGGAAAAGTTGAGCTGAAACTCAAAGAGCTTAATGATCAGGCTAAAGCTGACAACAACGCCACACGTGAAACCTTGACCAACGTCTTCAATGCCTTTCAGCTTTCGTTTGAGAAAAACGTCAACTCCTTTAACGACCTGCAGCGAGAGAAGTTTGAGGGGCTGGGCAAAAAACACGATGAACTGGTCCTCAATACGGAAAAGAAACTGGAGGGCATCAGAGTAACGGTTGAAGAGAAGCTTGAAAAAACTTTGAGCGACCGGCTGGGCGAGAGCTTTCAAACGGTTGGCAAGCAGTTGATTGAGGTTCAGAAGGGGCTCGGCGAAATGCAAACCCTTGCCCAGGACGTTGGCGGCTTGAAAAGAGTTCTCAGCAATGTCAAAATGCGGGGCGGTATCGGCGAAATCCAGCTCTCGATGCTCCTCGAGCAAGTTCTCGCTCCCGATCAGTACGAAGCCAACGTTAAAACCAAACAGGGGAGTAACGACCTTGTTGAATTTGCCATCAAACTTCCTGGCCGGGATGAGGATAACGCACAGGTATGGTTACCGGTGGACGCCAAGTTCCCGAAAGATGTGTACGAACAGTTGCAGAACGCCTACGATCGCGCTGACCTCGCTGAAATCGAAACGGCTCAAAAGAACCTCGACACCACCATCAGAAAAATGGCCAAGGATATCGGCGACAAATACCTTGACCCACCCCATACCACCGACTTTGCCATTATGTTCCTGCCTTTTGAAGGCATTTACGCTGAAGTGGTTCGCAAGGCCAGTTTGCTTGATGACCTGCAGAGGAACTATAAAGTTGTTGTTACCGGCCCAACCACGCTTGCCGCAATTTTAAACAGCCTGCACATTGGTTTCAGAACGCTTGCCATCCAGAAAAGAAGCAGCGAAGTATGGCGGGTGCTCGGTGCGGTAAAAACAGAATTTGAGACCTTTGGCGGCCTCATGCAAAAAGCACAGAAAAACATTCAAACAGGCCTGAACCAGCTTGATGATGTTATGGGCAAGCGGACAAAAGCCATCCAGCGCAAGCTTCGAAGCGTTGAGTCATTGGATGCTGCAGAAGCGAATATGCTTTTGCCAGCGGTTGAAAGCACTGACTTGGGTGATGATGAAAATGGGGATTGATGGATGGGTTTTGCTAAATAAAAACCACCTAATAAGAAATGAGAAGGAGTTATGCTGGCGGAAAATATTTATAAAAATCTTCACGGTGTCCAACCCGCAAAAGTTCCGCTGTATTATCCGCAACATAAGCGCCTATGCGATAACGATAATCAAAAGAGATACGATAATAACCAGAATACCCTGATAACTCAGAGGCTTC
>CAINOO010000212.1 GCA_903851535.1 uncultured Chlorobiaceae bacterium
GTAACAGAGGCCAAAAAAAGCAGGAGTTCCATGTGTTTTTACCGGACTCCTGCTTTTTTTGGCCTTTTGTTTCGTTATACCCCGTCGATCAAGGCTGTAGCAACCGCTGCATGGCGATCGTGGGCAATGGAGATTTTCATCTTGCAGCCGGCAGGAAAAAGCCCGGTATCAACAGGCCGCACATAGGGACGACCCCGTTCATCATTGAGTATGGCAAAGCTCTTCCAGTGCACGCCATCAGCGAAGCCTGTGCCAAGTGCTTTGACTACCGCCTCTTTTGCAGCAAACCGGCCTGCGATACTGGCGATCACCTGTGGCTTGTGCAGGCAAATTACTATCTCCTCTTCTGTCAGAAAGCGCTGGAGAAACTTCACACCATAGCGGCTGAAGAGCTTTTCAATCCGGTCAAGATCGACAATATCGACACCAATCTCCATATTGTTTTTCCCGTTCAGACAAGAGCGATGTTCATTGAAAGATCAAGAGCCTTTACGCTGTGCGTCAGCTCTCCGATTGAGATAAAGTCAACACCTGTTTCGGCAACTTCCACGACATTGTGCATGCCGATATTGCCTGAAGCTTCAAGGATAGTCGCACTCTGGCCACTCCTGACAAAGGCAACTGCCTCGCGCAGGAGCGCAGGAGTAAAGTTGTCGAGAAGAATGATCTCTGGCTGACAATCAAGCGCTTCCCGCAACTCTTTCATTGAACGTACCTCGGTTTCAATCTTCACCTCCAGCTTATGCTCTTCACGGTAGCGCTGTGCCCTATGAATGGCCTTCGCAATGCCTCCGGAGGCGTCAATATGGTTATCCTTGATGAGAATCATATCGAAGAGGCCGAAACGGTGATTTGTCCCTCCGCCGATCCTGACAGCCTCTTTGTCGAAATAGCGAAGCCCCGGAGCTGTTTTTCGGGTATCAAGAATTTTTGTGCCTGTATGGCTCACCTTGTCAACATAGCCCCTCGTTCTTGTTGCAATCCCCGACATCCGCTGCATGAAATTAAGCGTGGTGCGTTCGGCAATGAGGAGTGGAGCAAGCGTTCCCGTCACTTCAAGAATGATCTCACCGCAAAGCACTCTTTCGCCGTCACGGCGATGCAGTACAACGGTGAGCTTGGAGTCACAGGCTGCAAAAACCTGCATGGCAACATCGGCCCCGCCAAGCACACCATCCTCCTTGGCTTTGATAACGGCACTTCCGCCCTGCCTGGGATCAATGGTAGCAAGGGTGGTAATATCGCCCGTGTAACGATCTTCCTCAAGCGCGAGCATAATGGCCCTTGCACGGCACCCTTCATAAAAATCGTTACAATCCCTGCTCTTCATCGTTACCCTTCCCTCTATTATATTGAAAAAAATCACTTCACCGACCCAAGGTAGTGAATTCGCCAATACCCTCGCACAAAAAAATCAGCGCATTGGTGGTACCAAATTCTGAAACGGCAATAAGTGGTGAGCATGGAAAGAGAACCTCTGTGAAGTGTATGAGAAAATGGCTTGTTGTAGAACGAGATAGAGAATTGTTATATTGGTCGAAGCGATAGGGGCAGGTGTCGGCTTATGCAATGATCTCGAAGCACTGCCCGGTTTCGGGTATTTTTTTTCAGAACCATGGATACCAACAAAATAAAATTTAAAGCGTTATTTCAGGACGTTGCCTCACTTCAGGATATCTGGAAGTTCTCAACTGTAAATACCCGCGATGTCGATTTTATGAAGTTCCGGCAGCGCTCTGAATGGTTGCAGTTTACCGGATTGAATGACAAGGATGGTCATGAAATTTACGAAGGAGATCTGCTGAAATGGGAGGATTTGATTGTTGAAGTTGTTTTTGATTCCGGAAGTTTTAAAGTACTCAATGATGGCAGTTCCGACATGCTTCTATGGTTTTGCCTGCCCGAGTGCAAGGTTGTCGGCAACAAGTACCAAAAGAGGGTCAAGCCCTGAACCAGAGCTACGGTAAGCTTTTTCGAAAAACCGATACACGACGATTTTTTTCACACCAAGACTCCTATGATATATTGCGCTCACTCATGCGTCCGGCTGGTAAACATGGTTTTTTATGCCCACCACGGAGTGCTCAAGGAAGAGCATACTGTTGGCGGGAAGTATGAAGTTGATGCGGAGCTCTTTTTTGACTTCACCGATGCTGCGCAAAACGACGACATCACGAAAACTGTCGATTACGGCGCAGTGTACAAAAAAATTGAGGTGGCGCTGACGCTGCGCGAATACTTTTTGATAGAGACTGTTGCCTGTGAGATAGCCTGTGAACTCCTCCGTGACTTTACGGTTCTTGAGAGTGTCGCTATCAGGGTACGCAAACGCAACCCGCCGGTTGATGGCATCTGTGATTATGCCGAGGCTGATTATACGGCCTCCCGCCGCTGACTCTCATGCCGATGCACAGCGTCTTTATCGGGATAGGATCCAATATCGGGGAGCGACTCCACCACCTGCAGGAGGCGGTTGACAGGCTGTCGCAACTCGATGAAACAACCGTATCAGCAGTATCGTCAATATATATGACTGAGCCGGTCGGCGAGTGTGAACAGAACCGCTTCTATAACGGCGTCCTTCAGCTTGAGACTTCGCTTTCACCAGAAGAGTTGCGCCGGCAGTGCAAAACCATTGAACAGGAACTTGGAAGGCCGGACTCCTATCCTCGCTGGAGCCCGAGGGTAATTGATCTCGACATTCTGCTCTATGACAATGCGATAATCCAGACCGAAACACTCTCAATTCCGCATCCAGAACTGCATTGCCGAAAATTCGTGCTGATTCCACTGCTCGATATTGGCAACCCGCAGCACCCTGCCATAGAACAAACAATTCTGCAGTTGCTCGAATGCTGCACTGACCGCTCAGTACTCATAAAAACAAGGGAGAAAATCAGGATAAAAAAAAGACGGAGCACATCATAGGGCTCCGTCCTGAAAATAAATTACCCTGAGAGATTCAGTTGGCAAAGGTGATATTAAGGTTTCCTTCAGCAAAGTCAGCCCCTTCGGTCTTGCGACCGACAAGAACATTGGGCAGAATAATGCTTTTGCGGAAATTATTGATATCGACCAGCAGTTCATCGCCTTTGATATTGACATTGAGCTTCTTCACCTCAACGTTCGGCAGATAGAGGCTCAAGACATATTTCCCGTTTATTTTCTCGAGCATCTGGGTTTTATCATCGGTATAGAGGATATCAGCAGGATTAACGTCACCAAACATCTCCTGACTCAACTGATAGAGCCTCTCAATATTGATGATTTCAGCCGTTGACTGCTTCACCCTGAAAATCGGCACTGGATAGAAGCAATTTTCAATGACCCTGAGATATTTGCTCTGAATATCTATAAGGCTCTGCAGGTAACTGTCGGTTGAGCTTGAAGGAAGAATTTTGTTGACGATGGCGGCATCAAGCTTGTAGCCAAAGAGATTGAGATAGGTCTGTACGCGGAGGGCCTCCTTGATAACCATATTTTCAGGATTAAGGACGACCCTGAAGGTGGTTATGGATTTATCCTGAAGCATGGCATGAAGCTCTTTCATGTGCGAATTCACCTCAGGCATAAGCTTGAAAATATTTTTTTTCGGCATAAACTTGCTCAGAAGCGGAGCGGCAAAACCGATGGCCTTTGAGTGCCATCCACCAATTTTATCGGCATACCATCCATAGGATTCGGGCATGCCAAGCAGACGCATAGTCTCTCCCGTCGGGGCGGCATCAACAACAACAACATCGTAATCACCTGACCTGGCAGCTTTCCAGATATAGCGCAGGCTGATCATCTCCTCCATACCCGGCATGATGGCAAGCTCTTCAGCAACAACCTCATTGGCTCCATCGTGCATTAAAATCGATGAAAAATAGGAATAGAGCTCAGTCCAATTCTCCCGGATTTCCGCCAAGACATTCACCTCCATGGCAAAGAGATTTTTTTCGACCTCCACCGGCGTCGAAGAGAGCTCAGTGCTTAATGCATCGGCAAGACTGTGCGCCACATCGGTACTCATGATCAAAACCCGTTGTCCTCTTCGGGCAATTGCTGTTGCTGATGAAGCTGAAACGGTAGTCTTTCCTACCCCTCCTTTACCCAGGTAAAGAATAATTCTCATGTTGATAATAAAACTATTGAGTGGACTTAATTCTTGACTGAACGCTTTCTATCGATGAGTTGCTCCTTCGCTACCCCGGCTCCCTGTCAGTCAGGTGAGTGGCATCAGGTGCACCCTCTTCTTCATCAGGAGAGTCATCCAAACTCATCATGTTTTTCACAATGGCAGGTACCTCCTCTTCAAGAGTTTTGATGGTAATGGTTTTGCGCTTCGGAGCAACATCCGTCTGGTCGTCCACTCTCACATCTGCCTGCACAGATGGCTCAGCAATTCCGGTTTTCGGCTCACCCGGAAAAAAATCGCTGCTGAAACAATCAGCATTGGGGGTCGCATCATCATCGCTTTTGATCTGAATACTCTTTTTTCTGACACGCGGCTCATCACCCTCATCCGCATCATGCGCCTTCTCCTGCCGCACCTCATCATCCGAACCGGCATCATCCATTTTTGGCGAAGAGCGTTGCGGCCTTTTCCTTGCATTCTCACTAAAACTTGACGAGAGGCGTAAAAGCTTTCCAACAGAGCCAATCACCCCGTCATTTTTGACAGCAGTCTTGACGATATTGAGCACAAAGCGCTCGGCCTGGGGATTGTCTGCTATGCTGTTGAGCAATTCATTGAGTGCCGTAAGCATACCGGGAACATGCTGCAGATCACTCTTGACCTGCTCACGAATCTTGAATGGAGTATCACCAATAATCTCCTTCAAGGAACCGGTAATTTTCTTGATTGACGCGGGATCGGTGGGAAGTATGCTCTCAATTCCCCTGATAAAATCAGCCGGGAAAAACCCTTCCGCACTCTCTGCACCGCCCTGCACTGCACCGGGTGGAACGCCACCCTGCTGCGCGCCCCTTTCATCCGAAGGATAACCGATAGAGGCCTTGTATTGCTCAAGGAGATCCTGACCATAACCGATAGAACTCTCCCGCTGCGGGGAATCTGAAGCGCCAAAACGAAGGGAAACAATGCGAGGCACACAAACACTTCTTGCGCCCTGCAAAATACGATGAGAAACCTCGTCAGGAAGATCGCTCCGGTAATTGAGACCGAGACGTTCCTCAATGACCGATTCAATAACGGTGTGAAGCCTGGTAATCAGTTCGGCCTCCCTCAGTTCAACCATATCAAAAATCACATAGACAGGATCCTTCTCCTCGCGGCGCACCTTGAAATTGAGCGTTGCAAAATCATGATCTTTATTGCGGCTGCTCACCGTGACAGAACCAAGATTAAACCGGTCGAGATAATCTTTGTTCGATCCCCTCGCCCAGAAATAAACCGCCTTGTCGCTATAGATCAGGTAATCCTGAAAGGCAATATTTCCTACGCGCTCCTGGTGTGATTCATAAAAAACGCCCTCAAAAAACCCTATCGGATTTTCACCGGCATTCATGAGCCCTTTTTGAAAAAACTCAGTAACATCACTCTGATCGGTCTGTGCCGAAACATACAACGATAAATTAGCCATTACCCATACCCGTTCACTTGATACTGATTAGCACGCAGAACCCAAATCTATGAAAATTTTATAATAAAGAGAAATCACCAGATAAAGCCGGGAGTGGTCAGGGGGCTTCACGAAAACAAAAAAGGCAGTGAAAGCTTTAACCTTTTCACTGCCTGGGCAAAGAGCATAACGATTCGTATGCTTACTCTGCGAATTTTGACTCTACAGCTTTCGAAGGAACGGCATAGCCAGAAAATTCAGGTGATGACCCGCGAAGGCTGGCACCAGAACCGCCACCAACGTTGCCATAAGCGTTGCGATTGATTCTCATCGTACCTTTGCCAAGAGAATCAAACAACAGACCAACAGTCTCCCAATGCCCCTCAACCATCACTTCAAAAACGCGACCGGCTGCAGCAAGGATATCGGTAAATACGCCTCCACCACTTACACTCATAATTCCCCCTTGGAATTTAATTATTGGAAAGTAATCAAAATTTACAACAGTACTCTTTGTTCCAATTTACGGTAATAATAGACAAAACCAAGGAAAAAAATCCTCCCTGGCAAGGCCAAACCCCGCCAAACGATCAAAAATTCTACCTTTTTATCGGGCCTTTCTGGAATGAACCCGCAAAATTCTTGACAACTTCAGAAGCAGAGACACCAGCATCACCCACAGCCGTAGCGGCATTTCCTGTTGCATTTTCAACAGTCTCAACAGCGCTTACATAGAGCTCACTGGCTGTTCTGGATGCATCCTTAACGGTAATGGCAACGCGGTCAAGAGTCTCGCCAACAACACCACTGGTGCTGCCAAGCAGATGGCCAATGCCCGAAGCATCAACCACAGCACCCACAGTCCCGGTCACGGTATCAAAAAGACTGCCGGCAAGATTCAGACTGCCAACAACAGCACTCTGACCCGTCAAAAGCACACTCTCAGCGAGGAACGTAAGACGATCAATAAATTCAAGCTCCTTGAAATCTTTACGCAGATTCTGGTAGGATTCCGACATAATACTCTCCCTGGAAATGAGGCCGCCGCAAAAGGGGCCCCGGTTATGATGATAAAAAAGACAAAAAATTACCTTGGCAAAAGCTAAACATAAATTTCGACCTAAACAAATACTCTCCAGCGGGAAGTCGCTTATCCCCTGTCGTAAGCTTTCTGTTCTTTTTGCGATCGGCTATGCTCCTGGCCATTGAGGTCAAAGGGAATATGCAACCATTTGTCCTTAAAGACAGCATCTCCGGGTTCAAGACCGGTCAAGCTTATCGGAAGCGTAATAATCTTGCGCTGATTGCCAATCTGTACAAACAGCTCATCGCCGGTCACCCAAACATCAATATCGACCGGGTTGGCAAACATGAGCTTCAACTGCACCTCATAGACATCACCATTACGAACAAACTTTATCGGCGGTTCGTCATACATCATATCGGACGGATCGCTCTCGCCATACATATCTTTGGCAAACATCTCCAGCGACTTGAGCCCCACAATTTCCTGCTCGTACATCTTCAGCTTTTTGACCGGGAGGGGAGAAAAGCCCTCTTCGATCTCGCCAAGGTACTTCTGCTGGATAGCTTTCCAATTCTCCAGATAGCCACTGTCTTCCTGTGTATCAAGCAACTTGTTGACCAGCACCATATCGACCTTGAAGCCATAAAGGTTCAGATAGGTCAAGGCACGCATGGTCTCCTTGATCGACATTTTTTCAGCATTCATGACCAGACGCACCGTCGACTTCTTGTTATCCGTCAAAATCTCGCGGATATCTTCAAGCTCTTCAAATACCTGGTCAACAGACTCAACAGCGTCAGCAGGAGGAATAAAAAATGCAATTTTATCGGACATCCTTGAAAGCGGCTTGCTCAGCGGCTTGATAAGGTATTTATTGACATTTTTAATCGCCTTCATACCCCAGGCAAGGGTATCGGGGAGGGAGAGAAGCCTGAGGGTTTCACCCGTCGGGGCAGTATCGAGTACCAGAACATCATAGAGTCCGGAAGCCTTATAACGCTTGACCCTCAAAAGGGAGAACAGCTCTTCCATTCCCGGCAAAATGGTCATTTCATCAGCCATCACTCCCGAAATACCCTGGGCCATAAAAACCCGTGTATAATACTTCTGCACCGCATGCCAGTTCTTCTTCAGATCCACGTAAGGATTTACCTCAATAGCATCAAGATTCTCCCTTATCCTGGTCGGTTCAGCGCCAAGAGGCAGGTTGAACGAATCCGAAAGACTGTGTGCGGGATCGGTTGAAAGAACAAGAGTACGATAACCAAGTTGCGACAAGCGAACTGCCGTAGCCGCAGAGACACTGGTTTTGCCTACCCCGCCTTTTCCTGTAAAAGTTAAAATACGCATGAACCGGACATTGGATTTATGGACGCTGAGGGAAAAATCAGAAATCAGAAAAAGCCAAAGATATCACTCTGAGCTGACACTACAAAAGATTCAACATACACACTTCAGCCAAGGTTAAAAATTTTAAACTTTTTTATCTCACTCGAAGAGCTTGCAAATGACTCTTCAGCTCACTTAATTAACCCATTCAATCAAGATTATCACCCTCATGCCTGAAACAAACTCCATCGTCGATATCCGGGCAACCATTGTCCGGATCCGCCCTGTCAGCACTGCTGTCACCATCATCACCCTCGATTGTCCGGCAATTGCCGTTGCGGCAAAACCCGGAAACTTTGTCAACATCAAGGTCAGTGATGCAACACTGCCACTCCTCCGCCGGCCATTTTCGATACACAACGTGCGCGGTTCGCTTATCGACATCATGGTCAAATCAATTGGAGCCGGCACCACGCTTTTCTGCGACAAGGCACCAGGGTCAACCGTGATGGTCCTCGGCCCGCTCGGCAACAGCTTCGACCTTTCCGGCAAGGAGTTCGACACCGCCATTCTGCTCTCCGGAGGAATTGGTACCGCTCCCATGCTTTTTCTTGAAAAAACACTTGCCGCACAAGGCAAAAAGGTCATCAACCTCATTGGAGGCCAGTCAAAGGAGGATATACTCGCCGAACAACTTTCAAACTGCCGGTTTGCAACCGATGACGGTTCAGCAGGATTCAAGGGTAACGTGGTAGAACTGCTCCACAGCGAACTGCCCTCCATCAAAAAAGAGGGCCCGGTCAAAGTTTTTGCATGCGGGCCGAATGCCATGCTCAAAGCGGTTGCCCGTTACTGCAACGAGCAGCAACTTGCCGCTGAAGTTTCACTTGAATCGGTCATGGGCTGCGGCATCGGAATCTGCTATGGGTGCAGTGTCGAGGTCAAATGTCCTGATGGAGGACTCCGCACCATCCTGCTCTGCAAGGAGGGCCCTGTCATTGATGCAAAGTTATTTGCAGTATAATAAAGATAATTTTATCTTCGTAAGGGACAGGGAAAGTTATTCCCGAGAGCTTTTTTCAACAAACCTCCAACTACCATGGCAAAAGGACTGAACAAGGTAATGCTGATCGGCCACCTCGGCAACGATCCTGAATTACGGACAACCGCATCCGGCCAGTCGGTTGTTAATTTCACGATAGCAACGAATGAAAATTTCAAAGACAGCAGCGGGAACCTGCAAGAAAAAACCGAGTGGCATCGGCTTGTCGCATGGGGGAAGCTTGCCGAAATATGCCACCAGTACCTGAAAAAGGGGCGGCAAGTCTATGTTGAGGGGCGCTTGCAAACAAGGAGTTGGGACGACACCAAGAGCGGCGAAAAGAGATACATCACTGAAATTGTCTGTTTCGACATGCAGATGCTCGGAGGTCAGGGTCACAATGAAGGCGGCTCGCAGACAAGCACACCTCAACGGGAATATCAGCAGGATTCCCCGGGCGCTTCATCACTTTCCGCTCCACCTTCGGTACCGATGCTCGACAACGACAAGGACGATTTGCCGTTCTGAAGCATTTGAATTAGTGGCCAGTGGTTGGTAGTCACTGGCCACTCGTCACGAAATCAAAGCGCTACGGCGAGGCACCCGATAACAACTGAAAAGCAACGATGGAAGCACTGAAAAAAAATATTCTTGCCGGAACCATAGCACCGGTTTATCTCCTGTACGGCCCCGAAAGCTACCTCAAGGAGGAGATTGCCGGCATGATCAAAAAGGCGATGTTTCCATCCGAAAGCGACGCAGCAAGCAACACGGCTCTTCTCTACGGCCCCGATCTTACGCCCGGCGAACTGGTATCAAAGGCCTCCGAATATCCGATGTTCTCCCCAAAGCAGCTCATCATTGTCCGGCAATTCGAAAAAATCAAAAAGCCCGCAACAAAAGAGCTCCAGAAACAGCACGAAGAAAAATTCAACCGCTACATCCAGAGCCCTGCAGAATTTACCGTTCTGCTCCTTGATGCCGACCAGGTAGACAAAAAAGAGAGTGATAAACCACCATTCAGCACGCTGAAAAAGTACCGCCACGACTTTTCGGCCATCAAAACGCCAGAACTCTTCGTTTCCGCAAGGGCCAAAGCTACCGGATGGACATTTGAACCCGATGCCCTCAAAGCCTTTACCTCCTATATCGAGCCATCGGCCAGAGAGATGTGCCAAGAAATTGAAAAGATCATCATGTACGCATCGGCCAGGGGAGCAGAAAAACGTATCACGGCAGCCGACGTCCTCGATTGCGTCGGCATATCGCGCAGCTACAACGTCTTTGAACTCGAAAAAGCGCTTGCCGGGCGAAGTCTGAGACTCTGCAGCGGCATATCGCTCATGATCATGGAACGTGAGGGCCAAAAAGAGGGGCTGGGCAACATTGTTCGTTTTTTGACCACCTTTTACCTTCGCCTCTGGAAACTCTCACTGCCCGGAGTACAACAACTACCCCAGGCAGAAATCGCAAAAATCCTCGGCATGTACGGCAAGCAGGAGTACTTCATCAAAAACTACCTCACCTACACCCGCTCATTTTCACTCCGTGATACCGAGCGCGCCATCACCGCCCTGAGAGATACCGATGCCGCACTCAAAGGGCTGCTCCCCTACCCGGACGAAAAATATCTCCTCCTGCAGCTCATGCAAAAACTTCTCGGGTAAGAGAGCCAGGCCCTCAAAGCCACCCTCTCTGCCGATACCAGGCAATTGTTTTTGCCACCCCTTCGGCAAGTGAGGTACTGGCCCTGAAACCGAAGTCAATCTCCGCCTGCAGGGGCGAACAGACCCAGTAATCCTGCACAAGTTCATTGACCTTGTCACGATTGATGAGCGCAGCCCTTCCCCGTAGCGAAGAAACTGCACCAACAACGGTCGCAACAACAAGAAGAAGAGGCTCTGGCAGCGAAAGCCTGCGGATTTTTGTAAAACCAAGCACCGGTTTGGCCGCAGCAATCAGCTCATCCCATGACGAAGAGGAGGGAGAGGTGATATAGTAGATCCTTCCCGCGGCCCTGGATGAACGGGCTGCCATCATCATGCCGGCAACAAGATCGTCAACATAAATCATACTGAAACGCTGCTTGGCCGAACTGCCCACCGACAGCAAAAAACCCTTGGCAAGCATCTGAAAAACCTGCAACACATCCCGGTCACCCGGCCCGTACACGGCGGGAGGCCGCACAATAGTTATCGGAATAGTACCCGAATGCTCCATACAGAGCGCCTCCGCCCGTAACTTGCTGCGCCCGTAGGCGCTCACCGGAGCCGGGAGGTCACCCTCACGCACACCTCCCAGCCCCTCCGAAGCCGGGCCTGCAACCGTCAGGGAAGAAACAAAAAGAAAGCGCTTGAGGCCCGGGTTATGCTCCCTCACTGCCGCAAGCAGATTCTGTACCGGTAGCACATTACCAGCATCATAACCCGCCTCGTCAAACGCCTTCGTCACCCCCGCCAGATGCACAATGCGATCGACACCGCACACCGCACGCCGAAGAGCCTCCGGGTCGCAAAAACTGCCCTTGACAACCTCCACCCCTTCGGCCAGAGCGCCGCAATGACTCTCCGGTCGAAGAAAAACCTTTACCCGCTCACCCTCAAGAGCAAGATGGCGCAACACCTGCGCACCAATAAAACCGCTCGATCCCGTCACCAATATAGTTTCACGCATATCCCCAATCTCCCCATTTATGCACTCAATAACAACGCCTCCCCCCTTCGGGCTTTTTCTTCAGCAAAAAAAAAGCAGAACCTGCTTTAACAAAAAACTAAAAATTTTGATACATTTACCCTTCAAAGCAAAATACGCTTACCAGAAAACCGGTCACCGAAAAAAAAACGACCGTAAACACACAAGAAATTCCAGCTTTTTTTTTATTGCTGCTGAAATAAATTTGCATGACTGTGGAGAAAACCAAAGACCTCTTTAAAAAGTGCATAGAGTATACCATTGCTGACGAAGTCAAGGAGCAGGGCTTATATCCCTTTTTTCATCCCATAGACGAAAACGAAGGCCCTGTCGTCTCTTTTGGAGGACGGAAGCTGGTGATGGCCGGTTCAAACAACTATCTCGGTCTGACCGCCGACCCAAGGGTAAAAGCTGCCTCGATCAACGCCATCAACAAATACGGCACCAGTTGCAGCGGATCGCGCTACATGACCGGCACGGTAAACCTGCACATTGAGCTTGAAGAGAAACTCGCCGACTTTTTTGAAAAAGAGCGCTGTCTGCTCTTCAGCACCGGTTACCAGACCGGGCAAGGCATTATCCCGACACTGGTTCAGCGCGGCGAATACATTGTCTCCGACCGCGACAACCACGCAAGCCTTGTGGCAGCAACCGTCATGGCCCTCGGAGCAGGAGCCAACCTGGCCCGCTACAACCACAACAACATGGAAGATCTGGAGCGCGTGCTTCAAACCATCCCTGAAGCGGCTGGCCGCCTGATCGTCTCTGACGGAGTATTCTCCGTATCGGGTGAAATCGTTGACCTGCCAACGCTGGTAAAACTGGCAAAAAAATATAACGCCCGTATTCTTATTGACGATGCCCACGCAGTCGGCGTCATCGGCAAAAACGGAAGGGGAACCCCTTCAGAGTTCGGCCTTGTTGACGAGGTTGACCTTATCATGGGCACCTTCTCGAAAACCTTTGGCTCACTCGGAGGCTATGTTGTTGGCGACCGCGCCGTCATCAACTTTATCAAACACAACGCGCCAGCCCTTATTTTCAGTGCTTCGCCAACACCGGCAAGTGTAGCCGCTGTGCTGGCCACCCTTGAAATCATCCGCACCGAACCGGAACTCAAAGAACGGCTCATCGCCAATACCGATTACGTTCGCCAGGCACTGCTCAACGCAGGCTTTACGCTCATGCCATCGCGCACAGCCATCGTCACCGTCCTCATCAGCGACCAGATGAAAACCCTCTACTTCTGGAAAAAACTCTTTGACGCCGGTGTCTACGTCAACGCCTTCATCCGCCCTGGCGTCATGCCCGGACACGAAGCGCTTCGCACCAGCTTCATGGCCACTCACCAGCGAGTCCATCTCGACAAGGTCATCACCGAATTCTGCACCATCGGCAGGGAGCTCGGCGTTATCTGACAAGCAAGAGCAGTACTTCATATCTTTTATGCACCACCCCCGGCACCAACCGGGGAGTGCTCTTACAACACGATTACTTTCGGCACTACCATTCTTGACCATATTACCGTAATCATTGTTTTGTTCTATTTTTTTTTAATAACTTCAAGTCACTATTCGAATATATGCGGATGGGGATTTTTCTCTTTTCTCCCATCCTGATGTGATTGCTGAGGCTGGGTAAAGGGTGATTATGTATTGCCAAACAAGGTAAATATGAGTTATTGATTCCTGTTTTTTTGTCCGTATCATTGCAACCTAACCACATACCATCATGAAAACAAAACAGGTACAAGCATCTCGCTTTGTGCGTTTTGTTGTTTCGTCGTTTTGCCTCACGGCATCATTGTTGCCTCTCACCTCTTATGGAGCTGATACCGGGACAGTAAGAGGCAGAATTATCGACAAGGCAGACGGAGAGGGAGTTTATGGCGCATCAGTCACTGTAGCTGGTACCACTATCGGCACGGCAACCGACATGAACGGCAACTTCACCCTCCAGAATGTCCCCGCAAAATCACAAAAAATTTCAGTATCCATTGTCGGCTACGCTCCGACAACCCAGACAGTAACCGTCAGCACCGGCCAGACCGCCAGCGTAAGCCTTCAGCTTGGCCAGACCACCATCATGGCCTCCGAAGTTGTGGTCGGCGCATCAACATACAAACAGGATCGCCTTGACGTTCCCGTGACCGTGAACGTCGTCTCGCAGGAAAAGATCAGACAAGAGCCCAATGCCACTCTCGACAAAGTCGTAGAGGACGTTCCGGGCGTATCGGTAACCCGTGCAGGTGGCCAGACCACAGCCGGCCTGCAAATTCGTGGTTCAAATACGTATCAGGGTGGTGCCATCGGTACCCGCGTACAGGGCTTTTATGACGGATTTCCACTCAACGCCCCGGAATCCGGGGAAATTGCATGGCCATCAGTCAACATGAATGCCGCCGACAAGGTAGAAATCCTGAAAGGCGCTGCAGCTACCCTTTACGGTTCAGGAGCGATGGGCGGTGTGGTTAATGTCTTTGGACACCTTCCAGACAAACTGGAAGTAAAGGCGGGTGTAAACGGCGGATTCTATGATGCCCCTCCATCATCCGATCAGAGCAACTATCGCAAGCCCGCGGGGACAACTACCTCGTCAATAGGAACCCCCTGGTTCTGGAACACCTACTTCGGGCTTGGCAACAAGAGCGGAAAGTGGAACTACAGTCTTCTTTACACCCATAGCAATGATGATGGCTATCGCCAGAATGCACAAACCAGGCTCGATGATGTCAAGCTGAAAGTCCGTTACGACATTGATGCCAAACAGTATCTGCAGGTTAGTTCATTCTACAGTGAAACTGTTGGAGGATATGCATACAGTTGGCCCTATCAGGCGACAGGAGTTCCCAATAATTTCACCACGATCGAAAATAGATCATTCGATATTTTCCAACAA
>CAINOO010000213.1 GCA_903851535.1 uncultured Chlorobiaceae bacterium
CGCAAAAGTCGCTTTGCTGGCAAGACCATGTATGCGATGGAGGATACACCCGACAAGGCGGAGTGTCTTGTACCCTACAATGAAATTGCCGATTACCTCATTCAGGATAACCCCATTGCCTCGGTACCAGTACCGATTGGCGACAGGGAGATCTTCAAAATGGTCAATGGCTGGCAATAGGGCTTCGACTATCACAGATACACAAAAAAAGGCAGCTTTCGGGCTGCCTTTTTGCATGGGATGAGTTCAAATTTCACACTGATAGTGACATCGTATACCGCCGTTCTCCTTGTTGATGTCGGGTTTGATTTTTGTTGCCGGGTTGACCAGCTCCTGAAGGAGGGTGGTGAAGGTGCCAAGGTAGAAGTTGCCGACAACCGGATGGCTCGGGAAGGTTACCTTGACGGTTATTTCAGGTGGTTGGTTCAAGGCGTAGGTGAATTCACCGCTTCCGGCAAAGGTCCAGGCGTTTTTGCTGATAGCGTAAAGGAAAAGCCGGAATGCGAGGCGGTGTGGCAGGAGTTTCAGAAATTTCTGGAAAATGAAGGGAATACGCACCTTCAAAAGGTAACGGGCAGTCCGTTCTCCAGCCTCTTTGAGGATAGCGGAGGTCTCTCCGATCTCTTTTTGCAGCGCGACGACAAGTGAATGAAATTTTGCCTCTTCTACCATCTCTTTTGGCAGGTTTCCGATAAGGTACCCCTGGCCGATTTTGCGAAGGAGTGCGTCTGATTTTGTTTTACCATACAGAGTCTCAAGGGCAGCAACAGTCTGGATAATGGAATTCGGTCCAATTTTCGAAGATGTATTCATCGTGGAAAAAATTGTTTTTATTACTTATACGTGGTGATTCGAATGTCGATATGCTCTGTTGTCCATCGCGGACGTACGGTGACTTTTTCGGGATAAAATCCGAACGGTTCGGCGGGCTGAAATGGCTCGATGGAACCCGGATTCCATTGCCGTTCAGGATCGGGTTTCTGGCCGTTGGCGGGGATGCATGCGGTGATGGTATAGCTGCCGCGCGGGAGTTCAGGGAAGGCGTAGAATAACTCTCCGTTTCGGGTGCGCGATGCTGTTGTACGGTATGATGCAGTCATACTCGATGCCTCAACAATAGCGTACTGCCCGGAGGCAAAGCAGGTTCCCGAGATGCTTCCGGTCTCATCAGGGGCATGCGTATTGCTGGATGCTCGTGGGGGAACTTTGTCGCCCTTGCGGGGTATCTCTGAAAGCCGGAAGAGAAGATTGGACGTGCCTGTTGGAAGAACTGCTTTACTGCAGAGGCCGGTTTCCTCTGTTGCCGTGTCAATGCGCAGGTCACCGTTTCGATCGTTGAAGGCAACCATCCGGTACAATCCTTTGGCAAGGTGCTCCAAAGAGAAGGCTCCTGAGCTGTCTGCCTGTATGAAATAATCCGGTTCTCTCTGCAGAAGGCCAGGGGATTCTTTGGCTTCAGGGCGTTCAGCAAACGCAACGATCAGCGCATTCGTTGCCGGTGAACAGTCGGCATTGATCACTGTTCCACGTATTATCCCCCTGTCAATAACTGCTCCTGTGGAAAATGCGATACGGTAAGGGGTTGCAAAGCTCCTTCCACGGCTGTCACTGAGCTTCCTGTCGATGGTGAGCGTGTAGGTTCGCTCTTGTTCGAGAGGTCTGAACCCTTTTATTTCCATGTTTTTTCCAGAAACGGCAATATCGAAGGCACCGATGGATGGAGAAATGATGACGCTATTGAGCAATTGCCGCGCGGAAAGAGCATGGTTGAAGGTCAGGCGAATCTTCTCTGTTGAAACCTGTACGGCTGACGGAGCAGGATCAGAAAAAATAACCTGCAATGGAGTTGTATCAAGAGGTCCGCCCGAAGGTGGCCGATCAGAAGCGCAGCCGCTGGCAAGACAGAGCAGGACAATAAGGAACACCTTTGTGATGCGGTATCTACTCGGCATGAACATCCTTTGCTTCCCTGGTGAGTGAGGCTTGATTGTATGTGTCTGCGAAAATTCGTAAATTAAAAACTAATGTAGTTCTATGAAAGCTTTTCATGAAAAATTATAGATTGAGTGTCATATAGATGTCCAGACGAAATTTTAA
>CAINOO010000214.1 GCA_903851535.1 uncultured Chlorobiaceae bacterium
CCAAAATCAGGGTTCAGGCTGATGTCTTCAAGATTGTTCAGGCCGCTGAAGAGCGAAACTTTGGAGAATTTACTCACCCCGGTGAGAAAGGCAAAGCGCAGATAGCGGTCGTTCTCCTTGATTTTGGTATAAAAATCACGCATTCCATCCCGAATAACCAGAGCCTCGGGAATGTTCTCAATATTGTCCAAAATCGGCTTGTCGTACTCATCAATCAGGATGACCACTTTCTGATGATATTTCTCACAGGTTTTCTCGATTAATTCTGCAAAACACTGGTTAGGATCCTCTTTCTCGTCGCAGAAAATGTCAAGCCGCTTCTGATTGTCATTCAGAATATAGAAAAGATTTTTACGAAGCGTTTCCTGGCTGCGTATTCCGCCACTGAAACTGATCTTGATGACCGGATATGTTACCTCCCAGTTCCATTGCTCCTCAATCAGCAGTCCACGGAACAGCTCCCGTTTTCCCTCAAAAATATCTTTCAGCGTGTCGAGAAACAGGCTCTTCCCGAATCGCCGGGGGCGCGACAAAAAAACATATTGAAAGCTGTCAATCAAGCTGCGGGCAATCTCCGTTTTGTCGATGTAGAGATAATCACCCTCAATTATTTTACTGAACGTCTGTATCCCTACTGGCAGCTTTTTCATCGACAACCTCACGTTAAACATTAGATCACCACAAGCATCGGCACTCCAGCACAACTCCACACTTTTTTACTACGCACGAAAATATAATACTTTTTGTCAGGAAAACAGCCTCAACATCCGTCAACCCAAGCGCCAAACCACAAGCCAAATCCAGCAACCGGAACGGCACAACCAAGGCTATAAGTACACGTAGTCACCAACGTCCCCCTTTCTCATCTTTTGATCAGATTGGCCTGCCTTCTTCATTTGCACCGAAAAGGCATGAACATATTCTTCCCACTGGTATAACATATCAGGATCAAAATCAGCCCCATTTGGCCAAACAACGGTACCTGCCTCCTGATCAATGATAACCTGCTCAAACAGCTCCCTTCTCCGCAAAGGAGCATACAGTTCACCATACAAAACAGGCTCAACATTGACATCCTTGATTATTCCATCATTAAAATACAGACGCAAAACAAAACCAACGTCAAGAACATCAACAGCGGAAACTTTTTTGAATAAATGTTTCATCGTCAATCACCCCATTAATTTTTTAGTGCAATGGTTCAATTTTTAGCGGCAACTTACCCTCTTGTAACAAATCCCAATCTGATATAAGTTCAAACTGATGAATCTCTGCCCAAGCCTCAACAAGCCGGCGTTACCTATCGGCTAAAGATCCCTCAATCATTTCAATCGGATCAATTGAAAAAACAGCTTGTGCTCCCTGATAATAAACATGATAATGCGGTTTATGATGCGGTGAATCGATTTCGGAATACATCCTGATCAGAATCCCGTAAAATCTTGCTATTTCAGGCATTATTCAATTCAGGATTGGGCGCACTGCACACCCATGTTTCAAAAGGTTCCAGCGATCCTATGCCAAGCGCTATAAACGGGATTGTGTTAGAAAATAACCTCACAGTAAGGCCGTTTCTCTGCGAAAATCTTCCTGCGTGTTTGCCAAAAGGGTTGCGCCCTCCTGCATGGCTTTTATCAGAAAATGTGCACGCGGCACACCCAACCAACTCGCAGCCATGCCCGATGAAAGCCGCCCCTCTCTAAATAAGAGCATGGCGGACTGTTCTTTTCGCAGCGTAGCAAATTGCTGTGTATCCATGTGCAAGCCAAGCAATATTTCTTGGGGACAAGTTACGGGAATGGCTCTCTGCATGATTGTATTCATTGGGTTATAACACGTAGTCACCAACGTCCCCCTTTCTGCACCAGAGGGTGTTACACCCTCTCCCACTCAAACTTGCTGAGGTTTCTCTGTTTCGGGTCAAAAACGATGCCAATCAGGTAGCGATCGCCGTCATATTTCTCGTAGTATTTCATCTTTTTGATCTGCTCAAGCGGTTCCCCGTCAGTCACCTTGAATTCAAAGAGAAATGTTTTCCCCCCAGCCTTCAGCGTCAAGTCAATTCTGCCCTTGTTGCTCACATCCTCGGCGATGATCTCTACCCCGATACTGGCAAAACAGGCATAGAGCACGCTGGCGTAAAAGCCCTCGTAACGCTCAATGTCATTGTTGGTAAAATTATTGTAAGCGATGCTTGCAAAAAGGCGCTTGATAACAGGTTCCAATCTTTCAACATCACCAGTATTCATGATAGCCAGCAGCTCACGGCGGATGGGCTCATTTTCCGAAACGCTGGTCACCGATTGCAGGATATAATCGTTAAAACTGGTCTGCACCTCCCTGTTAGGAAATCCCAACTCATAACCAAATCCCACATCCAACGGAAGCAAGCGCTTGATGGTCAAGTAGCCTGTCTGAAACAGAATGGTCTCCAGATTAAGATTTTCAAGGTCAAAGCTGTTAACCAGAGACTTATTAACCTGTAATCCATTAAATTTTGGAATAAAATAGTTGTTCTTTTTGATGAGTTCAACCAGAAATCTTGGCGTTCCAGTCTCGAACCAAAAGTTTTGAAACGTACGCTGGTTCCTGATAAAGAGCAGGATATCGAAAGGGTTATACACACTATCACCCAAAAAATTATACCCATTGTACCACCGCTTGACCCGTTCCATATCCACCCCTTCGAGATAAGGGGCAAAAGAGGTGTCCAGATCAAGCTGGGTATACCCACAGACATTGCCAAACTCAGGATTAAGGCTGATATCCTCAAGATTGTTCAGGCCACTGAAGAGCGACACTTTAGAGAATTTGCTCACCCCGGTAAGAAAAACAAAACGCAGGTACTCGTCATTATCCTTGATTTTTGTGTAAAAGTCGCGCATCCCATCACGAATGAGGAGAGCCTCTGGAATATTCTCAATGTTGTCCAAAATCGGCTTGTCATACTCATCAATCAGGATGACCACCTTCTGATGATATTTCTCATAAGCTTTCTCTATTAACTCTGCAAAAAAGTATTGTGCCTTTGATTTGTCTTCACACGTAAGCCCAAGTCGCTTCTCATTGGATTTAAGTATGTGCAACAAATCCTCCTCAAGGTCAGCCTTTGAGTGAACCCCGCCACTGAAACTGATCTTGATGACCGGATATGTTACCTCCCAGTTCCATTGCTCCTCAATCAGCA
>CAINOO010000215.1 GCA_903851535.1 uncultured Chlorobiaceae bacterium
CAAAGCTGGTGCAGGGCGGAGGCGGAGGCAAGGCAGAGTTTGCCACCGCCGGAGGCAAAGATGTGTCAGCCATTGATAAGGCATGTGAAGCCTTTACCGCATCCATTCACGCGGCGCTGCAGGGATGAAAGAACAACCACGTAGAGGATTGCTGCTTCTTGACTGCTTTTTCGGGCGCTGCTCAAAACCCTCATGCGACGGCTGCGCCCTGAGGCTCGTTCGTGTATTGCGCCTCACCCTCAAGTCACGTGCGATGCAGAGGCAAGAGGCATCTTCCGTTGCTCCGGTAGGTTCCTGGGAAAAACCGGAGGCGGTAGCGCTGCACCCCGGAACCACGCACCACAAGCAGGAGACAACGAAACAACGAAAGCGGCTGACCGCCCCAAGGGAGGAGATTGCGTGGTATCCCGTGATCAAGCCCGAGCTTTGCAACGGTTGCGGCGACTGCAAGGTGCTCTGCAAGCCCGGTGTCTTTGAGTTGGGCGCGCCTGATCCCACGGGCATCTGCCGCCCGAAACTGATTGTTGCGCATCCATATAAATGTTTAGTACTCTGTACCAGATGCGTGCCCATCTGTACCTCCGGAGCCATTATTCTCCCCCCAAAAGAGGAGTTTGAGCACTTCGTGGAGTATATTGATTAACATGGGGGTCAATTCATAGTGGTTGCCTACTGTGGGGGCAATCCCTTTTTGCTGCCCTGTTGAATATGGTGTACGGGCGAACCCCTCGTGGTTGCCCTGATGGATTAATGCTGGTAGACAGGAATACAACGTGAACAAACCAAAAAAACGAAGGCTTCTTCTCCCCCGCGAAGAGATCGCCTGGTTTCCGGAACTCGACACCACACTCTGCAACGGCTGCGGCGACTGTGAGGATCTCTGCAAACCGGGAGTCTTCAGCCTCGGTGAGCCCGAAGGAGTCAAACGGGCAAAAATGACCGTTGCCAACCCCTACAACTGTGTTGTGCAGTGCACCCGCTGCGAACCCGTCTGTCCTTCCGGTGCCATCAGTCTGCCACTCAAGAAAGATTTTGACCAGTTTGTGGAGTATGTTGACTGACCGAAAGGTCGTCACGATCCCTGAACCCCATCAGATAGAGAATAGCATCAAGGCCAAGGGTTGAAATGGCTTTCTTTGCACTCTCTCGCACAATCGGCCATCCTCAATTTCGAGCGTGTTGGTATAGCCATAGTAGATATTGTTTTTTTTTGCAGAGAGTAGCCAAAAGAGGTCAAGCCACCCGAAATGATGGCCCGGGTTGTACAGGTTTAATTTTCACCTCAGCCTGGATGACGAAGGCCCTTCGCTTGATTACAGCTCGCTTTATTGTCGCCGGATACTCCGAAAGAAGGTGTTCTTTTGTGGTAGTTGTCCGGTATTTATGAGTGTGTTTATTTGAAGGCATGATATTATTTCGTTATACTTTCAGTGAGTTATTATTGGGGTAAAACGAGCGATCGAAAAATAAGATAGTGGCGGACTCTCGAACAGTTTTACTGCGGTCTGTAGATCCTCAGGCATTGCAACACGGCCCGAAATTACTGGAATTATTTCGGGAGGCTATGCGTGTTCGTCACTACAGCAAGAGAACAGAAGATACCTACTGTGCCTGGGTCAAGCGTTATGTTCATTTTCACAACATGAGGCATCCAAAGGAGATGGGTGAACTGGAGATCAATGCGTTTTTAACCCATCTTGCCATGAAGGAAAAAGTCAGTGCATCAACGCAGAATCAGGCATTGAGCGCACTGTTATTTCTGTACAGGAATGTGATTGGCAAAGAAATGGGCGATCTTGGACATGTCATCCGCGCCCGAAAACCAACTCATTTGCCCGTTGTATTAACACGAGAAGAGGTGAAAACTCTTCTTGCTCAGCTTACCAGCGACAAGTGGTTAATGGCATCACTTATGTATGGCTCAGGATTGAGACTGATGGAGTGTCTTCGCTTGCGCGTACAGGATATCGACTTTTCCCGCAATGAAATTATGGTTCGTGATGGCAAGGGAGCAAAAGATCGGATAACTATGCTGCCTGAATCACTGAAAAAGCCTCTCAGCGACCATCTGAAAAAGGTCAAGAGCATGCACGACAAAGATCTTGCTGAGGGCTGGGGGTGTGTACTTTTGCCAGGAGCCTTGGACCGCAAGTATCCCAACGCACCTGCTGAATGGCGATGGCAATGGGTTTTTCCCCAGGAAAACCGCTGGGTGAACACGAAAACAGGCGAAGAGGGACGGCACCATATTGATGAGTCACTAATTCAAAAAGCGGTTAAAGAGGCTGCGTTTCATGCACAATTGACAAAACGGGCCACTTGCCATACATTCCGCCACTCTTTTGCTACTCATTTGCTGGAGGGTGGGTATGATATTCGCACTATTCAGGAGTTAATGGGTCATAAAGATGTAAGCACTACGATGATTTATACGCATGTTTTGAACAAAGGTGGC
>CAINOO010000216.1 GCA_903851535.1 uncultured Chlorobiaceae bacterium
ACAGCTCTTCTGTAGCATGATTGTCAGCCATCTGGAGTATATGCAGCCGGAAGGCGTTAACCTGCTCATACAGCTTTTGATCGGTGACATCATGAATGATTGCAGTGATAAGGTCACGATCCTTTATCCTGATTTTTTTGGCGAAGAGCTCAACATTACGGACGGAGCCGTCAGCTTTTCTATGGAAAAATGACCGATGCTTTTGCTTCAGAGACTTCCATGTTTCTATCTCTCTCTGCATAGCTTCCGGAGGCAAGGTATTGATCTGCCGAATACTCATCCCGCGCAGTTCATCAATCGACCAGCCATAAAAATCGGCAGCCGCTTTATTTGCATCAACGATATTGCCTTCGGCATCATACATGAACATGATGGAGGAGTGTTCTTCAAACAGAGAGCTGAAGCGCTCCTCGCTGTGTCGTAATTCCTCTTCAGCCAGCTTTCTTTGGCTGATATCCTCAATGATAGAAACCAGACTGCCTTTTTCAGGGCTGAAGACGTTGTTGTCGAACCACTTGCCCAAAACATCAATGTAATACTCGAAGTGATCCGTGATGCCGGTTTCTGCAACCTTGAGAAGTCGCCGAAAGAACTCGGGATTCGACTCGGCAATTCCGGGAAAAACCTCTGTAAACCGGCGTCCTGTGACATCTTTTATGCCAGTGAGTTTCTCCCACGACACATTGACCTCCTCGTGCATCAGATCAACCGGGCGGCCCTCGTCATAAAGAACGCGGCAATACACATAACCGCTCGGAATAGAGTTCAGGATTGCCCGGTAGCGATGATTCAGTGAAACCTCTCTACCCTGAGTTGGTCTATCGCGCGACTGGCAGGCATAAGATTGATCGATGATGTTATTGTCTCTTGGCATGGGAGGCTGATAAAATATGTAGTACGTCAAGCCCTGAAAACTGCGTCCAGAGTCGGGGCAGTCAGCACAGCTTCACCCCAGGCTTCCAGCTCATCCTCCCTGGCGCTCACCAACTTCCCGGCTGCCCATTCGGGCAGGATGCCAAAGCGGCGCTCAAGCTGCCTTTTGAGCAGTCGGGATTCGCCCTCAACACGCCCCTCAACACGCCCCTTGGCAATGCCAATTCGTTCTACGCTTGTAATGTATTGCATCTTTTTCCTCTCCTCAATTGTTTCAAGTTCTTGCCAGACCTTGTTGTTCAGCCATTCTGGCAGTTGCATCAGCCAGTCAATGACATTGAATAAATTGATCACGCGCTGTTTGTCCCAATGCCGGTCGTACAATATTCGCAGCAAGCGGAGTTTTGCGTGGTACCGTTCCTGATCCTCTGTTCTGGTTTTTTTGTCAGGATGTGGGCCGCTGTAATCCATCCAAAAGCGTTGTCCGACGCCAGCAGCTCATCGAGTTTCTCTTCATAATCAGTCAATTTCGCAACCGGGAACTCCAGCGTATGGCGGCATCCCAGCACAGAAAAACCATACGAGGTTGGCTTCCACTGTTTGTTTTCGTCAGCCAGCACAGCCAAACTTGCAACAGGCCTTTTGTATCGGTCGAAAATCCGGTAGTTGTAAACAAACATCCGTTCAGCAAACCCTTCCTGCTTGGTGCCCTGCACTTCAAGGTGAATGTATATCCAGCTTTCCTCGCCGCAAAGCTCGGTCACTCTGACCAGCTTGTCAACAAAGCGCGTCCCCAGCTCAGCATCCTGCACCACCGCACGCAGTTCCTGGTCAAGAAAGACATGCTCTTTCGCCCAGTCAATTTCTGCAAAGGCATCAGGGAAATAAAAGGCCATAAACTCAGGCAAATAATACTCAATAGCCTCTTTCCAGGGGCTGTCGTAATGATCGTTCGCGCTCTCCATAAGTTTTTTTGTTCCAGCAACAGCAGTTCAGCAGACCGGGTAGATGGCAGCACCGATTCATGAGCAGCCTCAACAATTTCAAATATATTCACGGTGATCCTCAAATCAAAATAGCTCAGGTGCCTGGCGACACTACCACTCTTACCATTGGCATCTCTTTGTTTGCTTGTGCTTTTAGCCCCATAAGCATTTTTTTTCGTGCGCTACAGTGTATCTCGCCATTACATTCCTGTTCCCCAAAGATTACACTATATTGTGAGTGCTTCTTCGTCATTCCGGCAACCCATTCAATTCCATCTCATGGCTCTTACCTGGCTGCATGTTTCGGATTTTCACCTGAGTGACAAAGGGCCCTACAGTCAGGAAGTTATCCTTCGATCTCTTGTCTCTTCAGTCAAGCATTTCAGGGAAGAAGGGCATGTTCCTGACCTGATTTTTGCAACCGGCGATATTGCGCAGAACGGAAAAGCGAAAGAGTATGAGTCAGCCACAAAATTTTTCGATGACCTGCTTGATGCTGCGGGGCTCAATCGTGATCGTTTGTTCATTATCCCCGGTAACCATGATGTCGATCGCAAAAAGGGGAAGTGGAGCCATCGCAATCTTGATAACGCTGAAGATGTCAATGAGTACTTCGATCCTGAAGCGACTTTTCCACAACTGAGAGATAAGTTTCAAGCATTCTCGTCATGGTATAACGACTATTTCAAAACCATTCGCACGTTTCCTACGAATACGACATGCAGTCCTGTAGAAATCGTGCCGATCAACGGACTCCGGATTGCCGTTTTGCCTCTCAACAGCGCCCTATTCTGTATCGACGATCATGACCACCAGAAACTCTTCATAGGTCGCCGCTGTCTCAATGAGGCAAAGAAGCAACTTGCTGCGGTTGATCTTGCTATTGCCCTGATTCATCACCCTCTCGACTGGTTAAGCCCGATAGAGCGATCGAATATAAAAGCAGCTCTTGGCGAATCGGTTGATCTTTTGCTTCAAGGCCATTACCATGAGACTGAGACAGAAGGCATTGTTTCTGCGAATGGCGGATATCTGAAGCTTGCTGCAGGGGCCTCATATCAGACAGGGAAATGGCCAAATACGGCTATGTACGCTACCGTCGACTGCAATAAGGTAACGATTTTTCCCATCCGCTATGAGGATAGCCCTCGTGAAGTTTGGGCGCTTGATACAAGTGTTTTCCCTTCACCATCCTATAGCAAAAGCTTTCTGATACCGGGGCGTACAAATCCTTGTACATCGGTACCTTCGACTGTAACATCATCAGAGAATAAAGGCAATACTTCTCTCAGAACAAGGAACTCGCAGCCGACAAGCAGTATACCTGCTCCGTTGGTTCGAATCGTCAAGATTCTTATTGCTTCACCCGGCGACGTTATTCAAGAGCGAACGATGGCTGAAAAGGTTATTCTTGACTGGAATGCCAGACATCAAACCTCCCGCATCAGGCTTGAAGCGGTTTTATGGGAGCGCTATGCAGCTCCGGAAAACCGGGGCGATGGCAAGGGGCCTCAGGAGCCCATAAATCGCCAGCTTGTTGATGAGTGTGATTTTGCGATCGGCATTTTCTGGACACGAATCGGGACTCCGACGAAAATTGCTCCCGGTGGGGCGGTTGAAGAGGTGCAGAGAATACTTGCCCGTCAAAAGCCAGTTATGCTTTATTTTTCAAATGTAGCATATCGTCGCAATGAGATAGAGCTTGATCAAATAGAAAAGCTTGATGCATTCAGAACAGCGATGCAGACTGATGGGCTGGTCTGTGAATATGACGAACGTCATGAATTTGAAAGTAAGCTTTCCCATCATCTTGAACTTCGTCTTCCTGACTGGTATCCTGATGGTCTTGTCGATAGCGGAGAAGATACGCATCGTGATCTGAAAGAGTTAATTGCTTATCAGGAAACGCTGAAGACGGATCTTGGTTCTATAGCCATGCTTGGTTTGCCGGGCGTTGATAGCTTCAAGGTGAATCTTGACGATAATACCTTTGTGCCGCTTCGTCTTTCCGACAAGCCGAAAGAGGATTGTTTTTGTGATGGGCAAAATATTCGTCCGGAAAATGAGATGGGTGAACGTGTTTTTTATCCTGACGAGCTGATGAGACGCTCATTTCATGACGGACGAGGCTTGCGATTGTTGCTGGTTATCGGTGACCCTGGTGCAGGAAAAACAACGCTTCTCAAGTATTATGCTTTGTGCGCACTTGATCAGGAACGCTCAGTCAGGCTTGGGTTTTCGGGCCGTGTACATGTTTTTTATCTGCCACTGCGTGAGCTTGTCCGACATGACAAGGAGAATGAAGAAGCCTATTATGATTCATTGCCCGTAAACCTCTCGCTCTGGTACAAAAGACATCATCACACTCTTGCAGAGGATGTTTTCAGGGATTGGTTGCAGGATGGAGATTCCCTTGTTTTGCTTGACGGGCTTGATGAAATCAGCAATACCGAAAAGAGAAAAGAGGTTTGCCAGTGGATTGACCATGCCTGGAGCGGGTTTAGCAAGGCCTTTTTTGTGGTTACCTCACGGGCAACAGGATATCGCAAGGATGAAGAAATTGAGCTTGAATCGGACTATGACCGAGCCGATGTTCAGGATTTTAAGCAGGATCAACAGGAGCGTTTCATTAAAAACTGGTTGACTGCTGCTTTTTTAAAAGAGTCATGTGACGAGGGTGTTGATAAAAATGAGTGGCAGAGGGTGCAGAGTGCAAAAGCTGATGAGCGAACGACAAAGATGGTTGCTCATTTGCAAAAGGTAAAGAATAAAGGCTTGCGCCAACTTGCCGCGATACCCATGATTCTACAAATCATGGTGATTCTCTGGAAGGAACAGGATTATATGCCAGAGAGTCGTGTGAAGCTCTATGATGCTGCGCTCAATTATATGCTTGAAAAAAAAGACAAGCGCAGAGGGATTGTCCCAGATTTCACGAAGACCGGCAGCGAAGTCACACCCTATATCTCTGCTGATCGTGCCCGCTGGGTTCTTGCGCCAGTTGCGCTCTGGATGCAGGTTTTGTTGCACAGCGATAAAGCAGGCAAAGATGAAATGCAGACACAAATGCGGGCATGGCTTGATAATTTTGATAACGCCCCTTCTGTTACAGAGTTTTGTAAATATCTGGTTGACCGTGCAGGCGTGTTGGTAACTTCTGGTAAGGATTACTGGTTCAGGCATAAAACATTCCGGGAATATCTTTCAGGCATTGAGCTTGTTAAAAACGTTCTACGAGCCCCGGGTGATCTTGATATAGTGATTTCTTCCTTTGGCGAAGACTGGTGGGATGAGCCGATTAAATTTTTTATTGCCCAAGGAGATGCTGATAACTTCGATCTTTTTATGGCAAAGCTTTTCGAATCTCCAGTTACCGAGGACTTGACACAGGAACGGCAACTACTGCTCCAGACCATTATTGAAGAAGCTCCACAGAAAAAAATTAATGCTCTATGTAAAAAATTGCTTGACCCCACAACCACTGCCGGTCGGCAACGGGTAATTCTTGACTGTATCAAGGCTATAGAAAAACCGGCAGCACTGGATGTCTTGCAGGATTTCAGGGCAAAGAAGCTTGCAAAAAACGAGGATGTAGCTGATCGTGCGGAGGAGGTGATTCTTGCTTTTGGAGGCAAAGCGCTTGAGCGAGCCACGGTAAAGAGTGTCGGCGGGAAACCAGCATCATTTCGTAACCAGTATGAACATGATGCAGAGTACATCCTGATCCCGAACGGGAGTTACCTTTATTCGGAAACAAACGAAGAAAAACATGTAGACGATCTCTATTTCGCTAAGTATCCTGTAACCAATAAGCTGTACCGTTCATTCATTGCGGCACTTGATGAATCATCAGAAGTACAGGAAGAGCTGAACAAAATTGCAAAAAACAACAGTTGGGATAAAGAATTTTCTACCTGGCTCAACGAGGGCAAAAACGATCTTGCTACTCTTCTTCGTTCAGAGAATGATGAAGATCGAAAATTTGATGGCGACGATC
>CAINOO010000217.1 GCA_903851535.1 uncultured Chlorobiaceae bacterium
AAGTATACCTTTCAAGGCAAGGTGGTTCTGATGTCATTTGGGGCGTATCCTGCAATGAGCCTGCATGATGCGAGAGAGAGGCGGCAGGATGCAAGAGCTATGCTCTGCGATTGGTTGAGGCGCGCCAAGCTTTTGAAACGGTACACCGTATCAAAACTATTATCGGGCAGGTCTTTACTTTTTCGATAGTGAGCAGTATTCCTGATGTGGTGAATAATCCGGCTTGCGGGGTTAGGTAAGGCGCTTAAACAGCCTATAAAGAGGAATATGGCGGCTATTTTGGAGCCTGATAAGTTGGGGGATGCTCTTGCGTGATATTGATGGCTATGCTGGTTCTTTTGTGGTGATCTGTGCATTGAAGCTTGCTCCGATGCTTTTTGTTCGGCCAGGTGAGTTGCGTCATGCGATGTGGCGGGATGTTGATCTTGAGAAAGCTGTTTGGCAATTACCCATTGAGGCAACAAAATTGACCCTGAAGGAGAAGGCAAGCCGTAACGGGCAATAGAGGCGCAATTAGGGCATGTTGTCCCTGATCGGTTGGGAAACGCTTATAATCGAGCCAAGCATTTGGAGGAAAGAATCAGAATGATGCAGGCGTGGAGTGATTTTCTTGACAGCTTGAAGGTGGATGTAAAGGGTGCTCTGCAAAACCGATTAAGCAGCGGATAAAAACGGAGGCTTAGAAGAAGATCGGCAAAGTAATCGGCAAGAATTACAGATTATTCTTTTTAAATTATTTTGATACAAGGGTAAACGGAATTGAATAATCGGCAATATTACGATATTTGAGATACCGCACCGCCTTGAACCTTGCCTGCCTGAGGCATTGGCGCCCGAGCTTGTTGACCTGATTGCTGCACTATCTGCAGCTTCCGAGCGGCTTGGTAATCGCCTGCACCCTAAATCAGCAGCAAGTCTTGCTGATCTTGTAAGAGTAATGAACTGCTATTATTCGAATCTCATAGAGGGACATAACACCCGGCCACGGGATATTGAACTGGCTCTTGAGAACCGGTTCGACCAGGACGGAGAGAGACGGAATCTGCAGATGGAAGCGGCTGCACATATCAGGGTACAGCGAGAGATTGATGCGAGGTATGCTGCCGGAACGCTTCAGGACGCCGCATCACAACGGTTTATCTGCTGGCTACATGAGGAGTTCTACAAGGAGCTTCCTGAGTCAATGCGCTTATATTTCTCTGCGGATGAAAAACTCTCGAATAACGTTCACCATGTTCATTACGTTCACCATTCAGAGAATGATGCGGATGGGCAGCGAGCTGAAATTGAGCGTTCTGTTTCGGTTGTTGAGCGTGTGATTGCCAAGGCAAAGGATAATGCGGGACTTTATGCGGGCAGTGAGTTCATTCATGCCATGAAGTTTATTCGTGAGAAGAGTGATGAAGAGTGGGTTCGTTTACGGGTGAAGATCAAAAATGAGAAGCCGAGCGGTGTGTTGCTTTCTGCTCTTGATGACGCTACCAGACCAGAGGGCGAAGCAATCGGCAGTGAAAAAAACACGGCGGCAGAACTCATTGCTTTGGTGAAGTCTCGTTGTGATTTGTTTTATGATGACACGACACGAAGTTGTTTTGTAACGGTGAGTGCTGATAATAGTACTCTGAGGGTTGGCAGCACCGCTTTTCTTGAGTGGCTGAGTTATGCCTATTACTCGCAGCGCGCTTCATCGGC
>CAINOO010000218.1 GCA_903851535.1 uncultured Chlorobiaceae bacterium
ACTTTTCGCTGCAACAGTTACACAAGTATATTCAAAAGATTGTAGATTTTGATGACGATCATTTATACGAATTTTACGTTGGTAAGAAGCCTGGAAATAAGGCTTATTTAGTTCCCAAGAAAACTAAACTGAATGAAATATCTCCAATAACGGGATATAAGTTATACTATCATTTCGATTTCGGAGACAGTTGGTTATTTGAAATAAAGAAGTCACGAAAGAAAATAGTAGAAGAAAAAAATAAAAAATATCCGATTCTCGTTGAGTCAACGGGAGTTAATCCTGAGCAATATCCGGATTATGAAGAATAAAGCAGCTAACCAAGTACTGCAACTGACCCAATTCCACGGCATCTTTTTCTTGCTTGAATAGACAAAAAAAATTCGCGCCTTATTGCGCATTTTTTGATGGTCTTGGGTAATTTTGATATAATCTCGTGATGATGTGTCTGTGACAAGGCAAACAAAGGAAGAGTAACGCGTCACCGTTCGGCAAGATGAAACGAAACACGACTATGCTCTTTTGCGGCATTCTGGGAGCGATGCTGCTGATCTCATGTCGCACGTTCCAGATATCGGAATTGACGGCAAAGGAGGCGTTCGGCGATCGCACGGGTGCCCTCGTCGTCATTGAGTGTTTGTCCGGACGTACGACCACCTGCCACCCCGATGTTGCGAAGATTCCGCTTCCACCATGTTCCACTTTCAAGATTGTGAATGCGCTCGTCGGACTTGAAACTGGCATCCTTACTTCTCCTGACGAGCAGTTCTACCGGTGGGATGGCGTTGAGAGATCAATTCCCGCCTGGAATCGAGATCTTAACCTCCAAGAAGCTTTTCAGGCTTCCTGTGTCCCTGCATTCCAGAGTCTGGTGCGTCAGATTGGACCGGAGCGAATGCAGCACTGGATCGACAGGATTGATTACGGCAACCGTGACACCTCTGCAGGCATCGATGTCTTCTGGCTTCCCTCAAAGGGGAGAGAGACAATCCTGATCTCGCCGACCCAACAGGCGCAATTGATGCGCAGAATAGTCGCCGGTGAAGTTCCGTTTTCGGATACGTCGCTTGCTACGCTAAAGAAAATGATGTTCATCAAGAAGAGTGGCCGAGGGGTTCTCTACGGAAAGACTGGTTCGGGCACAGATGACGAGGGGACATACGTGCTTGGTTGGTTTATCGGCTACGTCGAAAGCAACGGCAAGAGCTATGCCTTCGCATGTGTCGCCCTGGGCAAGAATATCATGGGTAAGAACGCTCGTGCCATAGTGGAGAACATCCTGGAGAAACAAGGACTTCTGTAGCAGCTCAATGCCGAATCACGGCCTGCCGACTGTCGCCGCTGGCGCGGTTTAGCTCAGCCAAAAAGATTATTGACCTTCGCTTAACTGCTGGTATGACTCAACAAGAGCTTGCACGCCAGGCACATACGTCACAAGCTGCGATTTCCCTGTTGGAATCAGGAACGTACAGAAGCGCCAGTCTGGCATTTTTGCGACGTATCAGAGCTGTTTTGGGAATCAAGCTATATGTTGACTGACCGAAAGGTCATCACGATCCCTGAACCCCATCAGATAGAGAATAGCATCAAGTCCAAGCGTTGAAATGGCCTGCTTTGCACTCTCCCGCACAATCGGTTTCGCCCTGAAGGCGATGCCGAGGCCTGCCTTGCCAAGCATTGGCAAATCGTTGGCACCATCACCCACCGCAATGGTCTGCTCCAGCCGTATCCTCTCCTTACCCGCAATAAGCTCCAGCAGCTCAGCTTTTCTCAGGCCATCAACGACCCTGCCAAGCACCTTTCCGGTGAGTTTGCCCTCCTCAATTTCGAGCGTGTTGGCATAGACATAATCAATATTGAGCTTTTTCTGCAGGTAGTGACCAAAATAGGTAAAGCCGCCCGAAATAATGGCCGTTTTAAACCCCAGATTGTG
>CAINOO010000219.1 GCA_903851535.1 uncultured Chlorobiaceae bacterium
GTTAAATACAAAATAGTTGCGTGATTTACAAGTGTCGATGACGGGAGAGTTCTTGCTAAATCACTTGGCCCGCCGGAAATCGGAAGAAAAAGCGTCTAAAGTTATGACAGATTATCTATAACGGATTGCAAAGCGGCGCATTATGAAAAAAACGTTCAGTTGGCGGGTATTTACAAGCTTCGGGCTTTTTCTCTCTTTTTTTATGCTTCTCGTTTCAGGGGTGGTTCTCTATATTTTTCCCGCCAGATCTCCTGGAGTTCTCTGGACGTTGGGTGGACTGACCAAACCAGCCTGGCAGGATCAGCACATTATTTTTGGCTTCGCCTTTTCCCTGCTCTCTCTTGGCCATCTTTTTCTTGTTAACTGGCACGCGTTCCTCTCCTACCTGAAAGCAAAGGCAACCAGGGGAATGCAGCGCCCTGCTGAACTGCTGACGATACTCGTGCTCACACTGGTTGTTGGTTTTGGTACCTGGTTCGGTATCCAGCCTTTTTCGGCCATTCTTGATTTTGGCAAGAAAATCTCGAACTCCTGGGAACCGAAAGAAAAAGAGGCAGCGAAGCCTTTTGCTGAACAGTTGTCCCTTGCGGAGCTTTCGCAGCCGGAGGCTTCCGGGGAGCATCACGCCAGGTTTGATCATGACGCGGATGAGGAGAATTTTGATCGCCGAGACTCATGGTCATCAAGAGAGCGTGCATACAGCGAGAACGAGAGCGATATTGCATCCACTCCCGACAGCGCTGAAAGCCCCGACAGAAGAAGCAACGCCATCACCGAAGAGCAGAGCAGGCCCGTGAGCGATGAGCAGGCACCTGATGATGCGTTGCATCGCCGAACACAGAAGAGTTGTGCATCATGCCACTAATGGTTGCGAGCAAAGACAAAAAAGCGTGAGCTGTTGATTATTTTCGGGGAGAACGACGGTTAAAATATTTCAGGAACGGCAAATTTGCTTTCTTTATTTATCTTCTCTCTTTGTCGATCATGCAGTATCAACGGAATCAAACGGAAGAATTCCCTGATAATCTGTAACTTTCACTATAAAGCCGAAACCGGTTTTATAGTGATTTTCCCTTTCAAACTCTTGCTATTAAACGAGTTGAAGGGATTAACATAACACGATTTCCACTAACAAGGGATTAAAATATGTCCACACGATACCTTTCAGGATCTGCCGTTGCGCTGGTGACCCCGTTCAAAGCCGACAGCTCCGTCGATACCGACGCCTTAAGGAGGCTGGTGCAGTTTCATCTTGAGGCTGGAACCGATATCATCATAACCTGTGGCACGACGGGTGAGTCGCCAACACTTTCAGGGGATGAGCAGTCTGCTATTATCCACACCGTAAAGAGTGAGGCTGGAAACAATATTATTGTAGCAGCAGGTGCCGGTACCAATGATACAAAACATGCGGTAGAGCTGGCAAAAAATGCCGAGAAGGCTGGTGCCGCAGCGATTTTGTCGGTTGCTCCCTATTACAACAAGCCTTCGCAGGAGGGGATCTATCAGCACTATCGCCATATCGCCGAGGCGGTCTCTGTGCCGATTATCATCTATAATGTTCCTGGAAGAACCGGGTGCAATGTTGCTGCATCAACCATTCTGCGGCTTGCAAGGGATTTTGAAAATATTGCCGCCGTCAAGGAGGCTTCTGAAAATATCAGCCAGATCTCCGAGCTTCTTGAGGAAAGACCTGCCCATTTTTCCGTATTGACTGGTGAGGATTCGCTGATTCTGCCGTTCATGGCAATGGGGGGGGATGGAGCTATTTCTGTTGCGGCAAACCAGATTCCGGCGCAGATCAAGCAACTGATCGAAGCGGCAGGACGGGGCGATCTTGAGTGTGCCCGTTCCATCAACCGCCGTTATCGCAAGCTGTTGAAGATGAACTTTATTGAGAGTAATCCGGTGCCGGTAAAGTACGCCCTGTCACGGATGGGGATGATCGAAGAGAACTATCGTCTGCCGCTGGTACCGCTCTCGGCAGAAAACAAACTGCTCGTCGATCAGGAGCTGCGCTCACTGGGTCTCATCTGAACAGCACCCTCTTTCGTCTCTTCAGGCTGCTGCCCTGCCAGCAGCCTGAAGGGCTTGCAACTCCATTCACACCATTTCAGCAAGCTTTTCGGCAAAACTATCGAGTTCCTCGCGACTCCGTTTCTCGGTAACAGCCACAAGCATCCCTGTTTCGCCGTGAGCAGCCAGGTCATAGCCAGCAAACACCTTGTGCTCAAGCATCCGCTCAATGACGACTGCTGCGGGAACTGGCGTTTCGACAACAAACTCGCGGAAAAATGGCGATGGGTGCTTCAGGCTGAATCCCGGAATTGCGGCAATTTTTCCGGCCAGATAGTGCGCACCCTGTGCTGATTGTGCGGCAACCTGCTGCAGCCCCCCTTTACCGAGCAGCGAGAGGTAGACCGCTGCCTGGAGCGCGTTGAGTGCCTGGTTGCTGCATATATTTGAGGTGGCTTTTTCGCGGCGAATATGCTGTTCGCGGGTCTGAAGGGTGAGAATAAAGCCATCCTCACCATCGCGGTCTTTGGTCATGCCGACCAGACGACCTGGAATCTTGCGGACCAGTTGCTGTTTGACCGTAAAAATACCAAGGTATGGTCCACCAAAACTCTGCGAAGAGCCAAGGGGCTGCCCTTCACCAACTGCGATATCGGCTCCGTAACTTCCGGGAGCAGCAAGTACACCGAGTGAAAGCGGATCGGCTGAAACAACAAAAAGAGCACCCTTTTCATGGGCAATGGCCCCGATGGCTTCAACCTCTTCAAGGCAGCCGTAAAAGTTTGGTTGCTGTACCACCACAGCGGCCACATTCGGGCCGACAAGCTCCCTGAGTGCCGAAATGCTGCCAATACCCTCTGCAAGGGTGTTCTGTATCACGGCCTGGTGACCTGCCGCTTCGAGATAGGTTTTCAGTACCGAGTTGTTCCAGGGGTGCAGCTTGCCTGCCACCACAACCTCGTTGCGACCCGTGACGTTCATGGCCATCAAGACCGCTTCCGCCAGGGCTGTCGCCCCATCATACATGGATGCGTTGGCCACATCCATCTCATAAAGACGGCAGATCAGGCTCTGGTATTCATAGATCGCCTGCAGGGTACCCTGTGAAACCTCCGCCTGGTAGGGCGTATAGGCGGTATAGAATTCGCTGCGAGAGGTGATGGTTTTGATGGCTGCGGGGATGAAATGATCGTAAGCCCCTCCACCAAGAAAACTGACATAATCAGCGGTGCTCTTGTTGGTCGCAGCAAGCCCTTCGAGCAGTTTGCGTACCTGTGGCTCATCCGAGGAGGCAAAAAGAGCGAGATCTCTCTTCAGGCGAATCTCTTCAGGAATATCCACAATAAGGTCTTCAAAGGAGCTGACACCGATTGCCTGCAGCATCTCCTCCCGTTCGCTGAGGGTATTGACAATAAATGGCATACGTTACTCCCCTGTGAGCTGACGGTAGGCCTCAGCGTCAAGAAGTGCGAGAATCGCTTCCGGGCTCTCAACCTTCATCTTGACCAGCCAGCCCTCATTGTAGGCATCCTGGTTGACAATTTCGGCGTTGTCAAGCTGTGGGTTCAACTCAAGGAGTTCACCGGCAACCGGAGCAAAAAGATCGGCAACCGTTTTTACCGCTTCGACCGTTCCAAAAACCTCATGCTGTTTGAGCACTGTTCCGGCAGGTTTCAGTTCCACAAAAACAATATCGCCAAGTTCATGCTGGGCAAAGTCGGTAATGCCAACAAGCGCGGTCGTGCCGTCTGCAAGCAGTTTGATCCATTCATGGTCTTTGGTATAACGAAGATCTTCTGGAATAGTCATGGCAGAGAGATAAAATGTGTTGATTGAGTGAGCGGCAAAAAGAGCCGCTCGTCGTTGTGAAAAGGAAGGTACTATTTTTTATAATCCCTTCAAATCAGCCTGCTACGGCGGTTTTATGCCAGTCGCTGCCTCATGGCCTCGTAAAGCAGTACGCCTGCGGTCACACTGACATTCAGGGATTCAACGCAGCCTGCCATGGGAATTCGGACTACATGGTCGCAGAACTCCAGCGCTTCAGGCGCAAGCCCGCTCCCCTCCATCCCAAGCACGATGGCCGTCGCTTTTTTCATGTCGGCATCGGTATAGTTAAGTTCCGCATCCATGTCGGCCGCAAGAACCTGGACATTATATTGGTGCAAAAATTCAAGTGCACGCACGAGGCTTTTGACCTTGCAGATTCTTATATGAGAGAGTGCTCCGGCAGATGCCTTGTGAACAACGGCATTGACGGGTGCACCCTTGCCTTCAACAAGGACAACGGCATCGGCCGCAACTGCTTCAGCCGTCCTGATAATCGCGCCGATGTTGTGGGGATCGTCCAGTCCCTGCAGAACCACAAAAAGCGGGAAGGTGTTGCGAGGGGTTGCCAGTACCTCCTCCAGCGAGTAATAGGTGACCGAGCTGATAAGGGCACACACTCCCTGGTGCTTGGTTGTTCCGGCAATCAGGGAGAGTTTTTCGAGCCTGGCCTTGCCGCTGACGAGCTTCAGTCGCCTTGCGGTGATGACAATTTCCTTCAGCTTCGGATGTGAAGTATTAAACTGAAAATATATTTTCTCGATGCTTTCCGGCTTTTGCTGGAGAAGTTCAAGTACGGCATTCCTGCCATAGACAATGTTTTCGGACTGTTCCGCGTCCATAAAAGCTTGTTTCCTCTGTCTGTAGTTGTAAAATAACAGGGGCCGGGACCATAGCACCACGCTGGACACTTCCCTGCACTCCTGCCCTCTATGGGGAAAGACAGAATCTAATTAAATTTATCAAATTCATTTTTTTTATATATCTTTCTTTCCACCTCAAAGTGGGTTTTTACCTGTATGATTATAATAACCCTTGCAGTTCCTTCACGCGTTCCCTATCGGTGATCTGCACATACCATAAATACAAATTCAAGTAACTGACAGTATGAGCCGGACTTATAAAACAATGGAAGGAAATGAGGCGTTAGCTTATGTTTCCTACCGCACCAGTGAAGTCATCTGTGTCTATCCGATTACTCCCGCATCGCCAATGGGTGAGTATTCAGAGGCGTGGTCTGCAGAAGGGAAAAAAAATATTTGGGGCACCACACCGAAAATTGATGAGCTGCAAAGTGAAGCGGGCGCGGCGGCGGCTGTTCACGGAGCGTTACAGACCGGTGCGCTGACAACCACCTTTACTGCATCGCAGGGATTGCTGCTGATGATCCCGAACATGTATAAAATAGCCGGTGAACTTACCCCATGCGTCATCCACGTATCGGCTCGTGCTCTGGCTGCCCAGGCATTGTCGATCTTTGGAGATCATGGTGATGTGATGTCAGTCCGTGGAACGGGCTTTGCCCTTCTTGCCTCCGCTTCGGTTCAGGAAGTCATGGATATGGCACTCATTTCGGCTGCGGCTACACTTGAATCAAGAATTCCTTTCCTTCATTTCTTTGATGGATTCAGAACCTCTCATGAAATTTCCAAAATCGAGGTCATTGCTGACGATATCATAAAAGCAATGATCAGCGATGATCTCGTCATAGCACACCGCAACCGGCGTATGAGCCCTGATGCTCCAACAATAAGGGGCACCTCACAGAATCCCGATGTCTATTTTCAGGGCAGGGAAACCGTCAACGCCTTTTACAATGCGTGCGCCGAAATTACCGAAAAAGCGATGGAAAAATTCGGCGAACTCAGCGGTCGTCACTATAAACTCTATGAATATTACGGCGCCGCGGATGCTGAACGTGTCATTGTCCTGATGGGCTCTGGTGTTGAGGCCGCCCGTGAAACAGCCGAATATCTCAACAAACAGGGAGAAAAAGTGGGCGTCATCCATGCCCGTCTTTTCCGCCCGTTCGATATCGAGCGCTTTGTCAGGGCGTTCCCTTCCACCGTCAAATCGGTCTCCGTGCTTGACCGGGTAAAGGAACCAGGATGTGCAGGAGAGCCTCTCTATCTTGACACCGTCAATGCCCTGCTCGAAGGAGTCCAGAATGGATTGATACCCTCCATTCCCACCATAACCGGCGGCAGATATGGTCTCTCATCCAAGGAATTCACTCCGGCAATGGTCAAGAGCGTTTTTGACAACATGGCTGCAGCAAAACCGAAGAACCATTTCACCATAGGCATCAATGATGATGTAACCAAAACCAGTCTTGACTACGACCCAACCTTTTGCATTGAACCGGATGAAATGTTCAGGGCACTCTTTTACGGGCTTGGATCGGACGGCACCGTCGGTGCGAATAAAAACAGCATTAAAATTATCGGTGAAAACACCGGAAATTATGCCCAGGGCTATTTTGTCTACGACTCCAAAAAGTCAGGCTCAATCACAACCTCGCACCTGCGCTTCGGA
>CAINOO010000220.1 GCA_903851535.1 uncultured Chlorobiaceae bacterium
CTTCCAACGCAACTGGTTCTTCCCGGTATTTTTTCCTGACACCATGAACCGATACCTCTACGACGGCACCGCCGACGGCCTGCTCTCCGCAATTGCCTGGATACTTGAAGAAGAGCCCTGCCCTGAGCAGGTTGCCCTTGCAGAGCGCAAGGACACCCTTTTCGAAGAAGGCTTCTTTATTGGGACCGATGCCACACAGGCAGAAGATCTCCTGTTCCGGTTGCGCAAGCATGCCCCCGATGCGGCCAGCACCCTTTACTCCTTTATGCTTGCCGAAAAAGAGGGGATGGAGAGCAGCCTGCTCCATTATATTGCACTGGCCTTCACTCATGGCGACAAGGTCAATGGCTACCTTACCCACCCCGCAGTGCGCGATATTGTAGCCGTTGCCAAAAAAGCGGGCAGGGAACTCCACCGCATGAAAGGCCTCCTGCGCTTCGAAAAACTCCGGGATGGAGCCTATCTGGCAAAAATGGAGCCTGACCACAACATCATCCAGCCTCTCGCGTACCACTTCAGTAGCAGGCTCCGGGCGCAGCACTGGTTCCTCTACGACGTCCGCCGCCGCATTGCCGCCCGCTGGAACCAGGGTGCCCTCCAGTTCGGTACCATCGAACAGTTCACCGCCCCCGCCCTCTCAGAAGATGAAAAAAAGGTGCAGGCCCTGTGGCAAGCCTTCTTCAAAACCATCGCTATTCCCGATCGCAAAAACCCCCGCCTCCAAAAATCCAACATGCCGATGAAGTACTGGAAATATCTGACCGAGAAGCAGGAGGAGTGAAGGGGGAGCCGTTATTATCCGTTGGGGCGGCCACCGCTCTTTCCCCATTTTGCATGATATCAGGCCGGAAGTGAACCGTGTCGTGACGGAGAGCCAAGCGGCACCATGTTTTTCATCACGTTTTTCGAACCTCCTTGCAGTGTTTTGTGACGTTGCTCTGTTGCAAGAGATTGATGGGTTGCCTGCTCTCCAATTTTAGCCCATACTGTCGACGCTATCCTCGCCGGTTGCAGCTTCACCGGCATACCGATAACTGAACACTGCGGCATTGCTGCGTTTTTGTTGTTCATGACCAGCATAGAGCACCACTTTTTTTTCCACACGTTCACCAAAAATAGCGGCAACTTTATTGAGCTGTATGAAACACTCCTGATTGATTGTCTGAGATGACTTGATTTCGAAGAGCCTTATCATATTGCCCGCTTCCATCAGAACATCAACTTCCAGTCCACTGCTGTCGCGATAAAAATGAAGGTTTGCCAGCAAGCCTGCATTGATGCGAGCCTTGAGCATTTCAAGAACCACCAGATTTTCAAACAGTGAACCTCGCAAGGGATGAGTTTGCAGGTGTGACTCCTGCGTTATTCCGATTAGCCAGGATGCCAGACCCACATCGTAAAAATAGAGTTTTGGTGACTTTGTCAATCGTTTTCCGATGTTGGTGAACCATGGGGGAAGTAAAAAAACAATATAAGAGGCCTCAAGCAGGGTAAGCCAGCTTTTTGCTGTCACACTCGAAACCCCGGCATCGGCAGCAAGAGCATGCAGGTTGAGCAATTGTCCCACTCTTCCTGCTGCCAGACGGACAAAGTTTTCAAATTGCCGGATAGAGCGTAATTGTATCAACTCCCGCAAATCGCGTTCAACATAAGTGGCAAAATAATCTCCGAGCATGACTGCCGGATCAAGGTGATCTGCATGAATACGCGGATAACCACCGGCGAGCAAGAGATGATCAACGCCAGTGGGTTGCCCTGCATCACACAGTTCAGCAACAGACAAGGGTAAAAGCTTCAGCAATGCGGTTCTTCCGGCAAGTGACTGACTGATATGACGGTTCAGTTCAAATTGATGGCTTCCCGTCAGAATAAATTCACCAGCAGTGTTGTGTTCATCAACACGAACCTGAATCCATGAAAGCAACTCGGGCACACGCTGCACTTCATCAAGAACGGCACCCTTTGGAAACTGGGCCAAAAATCCTGCCGGATCATGCTGTGCAAAATGACGGATATCAGGCCGCTCCAGATTGCTGTAAGGTTTTTCTGGAAAAGCTGCTCTGCAAAGAGTGGTTTTACCTGATTGCCTTGGACCGGTAAGCGTGACAACCGGATATTGTGACGCCCGACCGTGAAGGGTTGGCATGAGATGACGCGCAATCATTGTATGTAATAGTAAAGTTTGACTTTAATATTGCATAAAGCCGGGCAAAAACCAAGAAAAAGTGCACCTGCGAAAAGGCTGTTTTGCTCCTTAATCTCCATACCAGTTATGGTATCAAGATGCCGAATTGCATGAAAATAATAGTTGTTGCGGACTTTCTGATGTGACTCTACCCTGCTGAAGGGGTTGCACAAATATCGTGTCTTGATAACTGAAATTAACTGCCAGTGATATAATGAATTGCAGTATTTTTCGC
>CAINOO010000221.1 GCA_903851535.1 uncultured Chlorobiaceae bacterium
CAGGGCATTCAGTACCGCAACCTCGACCGCGATTTCTGGAGCTTCTGAGCGAAGACCCAGCAAAAAAGCAAAGAAATTGAGTGTTGACTGCCTATATTTCCGCTTCAGTTTCAAATTCAGACCAATCACCTAACCAAACCATCCCACGGAGAACATCCATGAATGCAAGGGGAAAATTCCGTTACACCCTGCTGCTTGCCAGCTCACTCTGCACCGCAGCACCCTCTTTTGCCGCAGAAACGGCTGAAACTGTTGAAACCCGCATCAGCCGTCTTGAGAAGGAGTTGGCCGAGCTGAAAGCACTGGTACAAACCAGGCCTGCTGCCACGGCAACTGCCGACACCCAAACAGCACCCGCGCCGGTTAAAAAAGCTGACACCGCAACTCCGGTAACGCTCTCAGCAACTTCGGGAGCAAAAGTACAGCTTTACGGCTTTGCCCGTTTTGACACATCATACGATACCAACCCGATTTCACCGGGCAATATCGCCTTGTGGGCTCTGCCTGAAAACGGCAGACATGACTCCGAATGGAATCTCACAGGAGGTGCAACAAGGCTTGGTCTGAACATCAGCGGCCCTGATACCCCAAACATGAAACTCTCGGGCAACATCGAGCTTGATTTTCTCACCGGCGTCTCAACCGAAAACAACCAGGCACCGCGCCTGCGTCACGGCTATATCAAAGCCTGCTGGCCAGCATCAGACTTCACCATTCTGGCTGGACAGACCTGGGATGTTATCTCTTCGCTGATCCCGTTTGTGGATGACCCCGCCCTTCTATGGGATGCTGGCAATATTGGTTCACGTCACCCGCAGCTTCGACTCACCAAGGGATTTGCAACAGGCAAGAATGGACGCATCGAAGTGGCTGTTGCCGCATCCAGAACCATTGGCGAAAAAAGCACGTTGCAAACGGACACCGGCAAAGACGCCGCCATGCCCTCCTTCCAGGGACGCATTGCCTTTTCCGAGCCGCTTATCGTAAAAAACCAGCCTGCAACCATTGCCTTCTCGGGCCATCATGGCCAGGAGGAGTGGGACACCAATAGCACAGGCAATTTCAAAACGCTTGACTCATGGTCGTGCAATCTTGAGCTGACGATGCCGCTCTGCGAAAAAGTCCTTTTTGCTGGCGAATATTTTACCGGCTCAAATCTTGACGATTACTTTGGAGGAATCGGGCAAGGGGTCAATAGTGCCGCAGCAAGTAATCCCAAGGAGATCCGTGCACAAGGTGGATGGGGAGCGCTCAGATATACCATAAACCCGGAAACATCGGTCAGTCTCGGAGCCGGTATTGATGATCCAAACGATAACGATCTGGCGACCGGTGCACGTTCACGAAACCAGAGCATCTTCGCCAATGTCATCACCAAAATAACCCCAAACTTTATTCTCGGGCTTCAACTCTCGGATTGGAAAACCGACTACAAAAATGCTGCTGGCAGCGATGCACTGCGTGCCCAGAGTTCACTAACCTATAAATTTTAAACTTGCAGGGGCGGGATGACCCCGCCCCTGCAGCACAATGGATGGGTCCCATAACGGATTAATCTATAATGATTTCAGATGGCATAATGGCCAGCATCTGCAACTGCCCCGACCTCAGCAGCATGTCGTAAAAGGCTGCCATGGAGGTGAACTGCCGCTGCGGGATAACCTCATGCAGCACCTGTTGTTTCACGGCAACCGCCACTCTGGATGAGAAGCTGGCACCCTTGTCCTGCAAGAGAGACTCCAGCCAACTTTTCTGCACAGGATAAAGGATGATTCGGGGCTTTTTTGTCATGTCCATTTTTGCAAGGAGTTCTGCTGCACGAATAGCATCAAAGAGTCCTCCCATACGATCAACCAGACCGATCTTCAGGGCGCGGCTTCCTGTCCAGACCCTTCCTCCGGCCACCGAGTCTACAGCGGCAACGCGCATTTTTCTTGAAATAGCCACTTTCCCCACAAAGTCGTCATAAATTTCACCCGATGCGGCCACAAATTTATTGTAGGCCTTGGGCTCAAGTGGCTTGAACGGGCTGCTGGCATCGGCATACCGGCCACGAGTCACAACCGTACGGCCAAGACCGATTTTTTCAGCAAGTCCGCTGATATTGGGCTTCAGGGCATAAACGCCGATGGAACCAGTAATGGTGAGCGGCTGCGCATAAATGGTTTTGCTGGCAAGAGCAGCCATGTAGCCACCCGAAGCCGCAACGCCCGACATAGAGACTACAAGAGGTTTTTTCACCGCAGCCGAATCAAGCATCTGGAGCATGTCAGCCGAGGCAAGGGCATCTCCACCGGGGCTGTCAATACGCACCACAAGAGCTTTGACGGCCTTATCCTCAAGCGCCGCATCAAGCGAATTTTTTACACTCTCTACATCGATCCCTTCAGCCATCTCCCCCGCTGAGTGGACAATCGTGCCGGAGAGGGTGATGACGGCAATGCTTTCACTACTCTCCGCTTTTTGGGGCCATGCAACCGAAGAGCGGTAACGGGATGCGCTGACAAAAGCATCATTGTCACTGCTCAACTCCTTTCCGGTCATTTTTCTGGTCAGGGTGCATTGCAACTCCCAGAACGAGGCGATACCGTCAACAAGCCCAAGTGTTTCGGCCTTTTTGGCAGAGAGCAGGGGATCGTTGTTGACAAGTGCCTCAAAAGAGTCCCGGCTAATGCGCCTCCGCGTCGAGACATAACCGAGATAGTCATCATAGACCTCATCAAGCAGTGCATTGATCTGCTCGAAGTACTCCTTGCTTGCTCCGGTTCTGACAAATGGCTCAATACCGCTCTTGTACTTTTTCCACTGCGCGGCCTGGACTTTGACCCCTATTTTTCCAAGCGGAGTGGTATAAAAGAGCGATTCCGCCTTCAGGCCATCAAGCAGCAGAAAACCACCACGCTCAACCATAATGGAGTCACATGCCGTAGCAAGAAGATAATCGGCGTCCTCGGCTGAGCGAAGAAATGCGGTGACCTTTTTACCCCCTTTGCGAACCTTTTCAACAGCCGTCCGCAATTCAGCGAGCTTTGCAGGGGTTGTATGTACCCCCCGAATATCGAGCAGCACCTCCCTGACCCGCTCATCCATAGCGGCATGATCGAGCACAAAGAGCAGCTCCTGGAGAGAGAGTGACTCACGCGAAGGCAAAAAAGGGAGCGAGCTGCTTTCATTGCGAATTTCATCAATGTCGCCACTGAGAGGAACAACCAGCACAAAACGATCAGCAAGGGCGTGTGAACTGTGATATGCCCACAAAAGTCCGGCAAAAAAAAGTACCGAAAGAAGGGTGAGTGCAAGACAACCGATGCGGAAACAGCCCGGCCTCTTTTTTCGCACGCCCGTATCAGCGTACATAGTATACATATTATTCATAAAGAATACAGCTTACCTTGTGTCCATGAGTAGATGTCAGATCCTGAAGCCTGGGTTCCCTCGTACTGCACTCGGCCCTTGCGGAAGGACAGCGCGGATGAAACCCGCACCCGGCAGGGGTATTCATCGGGCCAGGCAAATCTCCATGCAGCAGAATCCTCTCCTTTTTGCTGCCAAATTCAGGATTGGGAATGGCCGAGAGGAGCGCTCTGGTATAGGGATGTTTTGGGTTGGCATAAAGCTCGGCGTAGTCAGCAATCTCGACAATTTTGCCAAGATACATGACCGCAACCCTGTCGGAAATGTATTCGACAACGGAGAGGTCGTGGGCAATAAAGAGATAGGTCAAGCCCAGATCCCGCTGGAGATCCTTGAGCAGATTGATGATCTGCGACTGAATCGATACATCAAGCGCTGAAACAGGTTCATC
>CAINOO010000222.1 GCA_903851535.1 uncultured Chlorobiaceae bacterium
CGGCGCTGCAGATCCACGCTGTTCACCTTGACCTTGACCCGCTGGCCAATCTGCAACCGCTTCTTGCGTCGCTTTCCAACAAGCGAGTAGGTAGCTTCGTCATATTCGTAATAATCGTCGGTGAGGTTGCGCATGTGCACCATCCCCTCGATGGCAAAATCAACCATTCTCACATAGATACCGTAATCAGTCGCGCCTGAGATAACGCCGGGATAGACCTTGCCGACATGGCTGGCCATATACTCGACCTGTTTGAGCTTGATCGACTCGCGCTCGGCCTCCACAGCACTTTTTTCACGCTCGTTGGATATCTGGCAGACCGTCTGAAGCTTGTCGGTCAGTTCAGCGAGACGAGTTGCGGAGATTTTCCGGCGCTTCTTGCGGAGGTTCTCATACTCAAAGAGCATACGGTGAACAATCAGATCAGGATAACGCCTGATGGGCGAGGTGAAGTGGGTGTAATGTTCAAACCCGAGACCATAATGACCTACATTGTCGCCGGTATAGACCGCCTTCGACATGCAGCGCAACACCAGTTCGCTGACCAGAAACTCAATATTGGATCCCTTAACCTGCTGCAAGAGCTGCCGAAGCGCTGACGCTGCAACAATTGGCCCCTCTTTGCCCCGGTTCAGTTTGAGCTCAAAGCCAAGCCTCTTGACAAAGTTGGCCAGAATGAGCACCTTCTCCTGCTGCGGAGCGCCATGCACCCTGTAGATAACCGGCTGGGGCTCTTTCTTGTTCTCCTTGAAGGTCTTTGTCAGATATTTAGCCACCTTGCGGTTGGCAAGCAGCATGAACTCCTCAATGAGGCGATGACTGCCGAGACGCTCTTTCTTCATCACCTCAAGCGGCTCGCCCTTGGTGCCAAGCTTGAAGCGTACCTCTTCGGTTTCAAAATCAAGCCCGCCATGCTTGAAGCGCTTCTCGCGCAAAATAACACTGAGGCGGTCAAGCGCCTGCAACTCGTCGACAAAATCGCCCTTGCCCTTCTTGAGAATCTCCTCGACATCTTCGTAGGCAAAACGGCGCTTTGAGTGAATAACCGTTTTCTGGAACTCATGCTTGCTCACTTCACCCTCATCCGTAATGGTCAGGAAGACCGAGAAAGCCATCCGGTCAACCCCGGGGTTGAGGCTGCATATCTGTTCAGAAAGGCGTGCGGGCAGCATCGGAATCACCCGGTCAACCAGATAGACCGACGTGGCCCTTTTGAGCGCCTCGCGGTCGAGGGGAGAATTTTCGGGCACATAGTGCGATACATCAGCAATATGAACGCCTATGGTATACTGTCCATCATCAAGCATCTCAATCGAGAGAGCATCATCAAAATCCTTCGCATCGACAGGATCAATGGTAAAGACAACCTTGTCGCGAATATCGAGCCGGCCCTTGAGATCCTCATCGGTAATTCCCTCACGAATGGAGGCTGCAAAATCGATCAGTTGCTTGTCGAAGGTTTCGTCAATGCCTCGGCTTCGTGCAATGGCGCTCACTTCAACCGCTGAGTCGCCGGCAGTACCCAGAATCTCAAGCACCTTGGCCTGTATCTGCCCCTCCTTGCTGAAATCAAGCTCCCCGACAAGCACCTTCTGCCCATCAACCGCCTTGCGGGAATTTCTTATCGGCACAATAATTTCGGGCAAAATCTTCCGGTCGTCAGCCTTCAGCACAAACTTGCGGTTTGCCTTGGTCAGGGTACCGACAATGGTGGTAATACGACGGGAAATCACCTTCTGCACCGCGCCTTCACAGCGCTGATGGGGTGTTGATTTTGAAGAATAGGTATCCGGCACCTTCGACACAAGCACCTCGACTTCGTCGCCATGAATAGCGAGACCCATATCGCCTGCCTTGATGAAGATATCATCATCGAAGCCCTCAACATCAACAAAACCGTAGCCATTGGGATGGGTGGTGATATGGCCGGTATAGCTCTTTACCGTGTACTGCTTCTTGCCGGGAAGAGGGAAGGGCTTGGCCTGCTCAAGATGAGCTTCGTAGGTGGCCGCATCCGTGCCCGAGATGCCGTAACAGCGATTAGAGTCCTTGTCGACGGTTCCCTCCTCCTGCAATTTATGCAGCACATACCAGAAACCGGGAAGCTGTTTTGATTCGGTATACCCAAGAGCCTGTGCCAGCTCTACCGACTTGAAGCGCTCGCCATCATGATCAGCAAAAAAAGTGACAATTTCAGCCCCGAGAGAGCTCTCTCCCCGCCTGAAAAGAAACTCATTGATAAGAATATGATCATTCGGCTTCACCCTCTCTCCGGTAAACTGCACCGAAGGCTTGTGACCCTTGTTGCCGGAGGGTCTTGATTTTCGTTTAAAACGCTCTCTTGCCACTACATTCAATCGTTTATGTTAGCATTCCCTGTGTGTTTTTTCAGGGAACCACGCACTGTTGCGCAATACCCCGATCTGTTCAAACAAAACCTTCTCACTCTTCTGGAAGTCAATAACACCACTGTACTTCAGCAAAAAATCAGCAATACGACGGAGGAACACGCTCGAAACTCATGATGCTGCCAATGCTACAGGAGAAAAAACCGGTTCGTTGAAAAGAAGGGATTACCATAATAAAAGGTCAATTTCCTGCTTCAGGGAAGTTCTCTTAATAGACAAGGTCTTGAATGAAACTTTAGAATTTTAACATAATCAAAAGTAGCCACAAAACACCCTTTGCGGCACCAATTTTCATGGTTTTCGCTCTATTTGCCCTTTTTATAACAGCAAAAGAGCTCTTTGCCAGGCAGCGCCCGTTTTAAACCGTCACGATTTCCATTCGACAATGGATGGCCGAAAACCTTGGCTCCACCAATTACCACAAAGGTGAGCCGATAACACAGATCGACAACCCTTAAAACCACCTTCTCGTCCGAAAATAAACCATCATTGCGGCAACAGTGAGCCCCATGAATCCAAGCAGAGCAAAAAATCCCCACTCCCACTGAAGACCCGGCATATAACGGAAGTTCATACCATAAACTCCGGCAAGAAAGGAGAGCGGCATGAAAATGGTGGCAATCGTGGTAAGCACCTTCATGATTTCGTTCATCCTGTTATTGACTATAGCCAGCCAGGTATCGTACATACCGAGAACGATATCGCGGTAGGTTTCGATAGTTTCGTTGATAAGAATGACGTTGTCGTACACATCCCTGAAAAAAGGCCAGGTTGCCTCATCATCAATGACCTTGTAATGATCCCGGCTGATACTGTTGATAATCTCCCGCATCGGCCTTACCGATTTGCGTAAAAGAATAAGCTCCTTTTTCAGGTCATAGATGGATTCAAAGGTTTCCCGGCCGGATGTTGTAAAGAGCTCCTGATCGAGCAGTTCGATACGACCTTCAAGCTCTTCGAGAACGGTAAAATAACTGTCGACAATGGCATCGATGAGGACGTAGGCAAGATAGTCTGCCCCCCGTTTTCTTATCCCTGTCCCGGGGCTCTTGATCCGCTCCCTTACCGCATCGAACATGTCTCCCGGTTTTTCCTGGAAGGTAAGAACATAATTTTTTCCAATCACCATGCTCAACTGCTCATCGATAACACCATTGGTTATCTCTTCAAGTTCAAGCGTTCTGAGCACCAGAAAAAGATAGCTCTCAAAATCCTCAAGTTTAGAGCGCTGATCAGTATGCAGAATATCTTCGAGGGTCAGCGAATGAATACCAAACAGCTTGCCCGCTTCCTCAATCACCGAAACATCATGCAGCCCGTCAATGTTGATCCAGAGAACCCGCTGCTGATCTTTCCATTCCTCGCATTCGGCAACGCCCTTCACCGGAATATGAAACTCACGCTCTTCATCGTAACCAAAAACCGTTATGATGCAATTGGCCGTTTTCTGTTCACCAATATGAAGCAATGACCCTGCCGGCTGCCCTATCGTCCGTGAAAGGTTGCGCATCACCTTTTTCATGGGTCTGGACGATGCATGAACGGCCTTTCCCTTGCGTCGTACACTCTTTTTGGCTGTCATAAAGCACTGTTCTTGTTTTGCCTATTGCTCAATACCTGAACAATACCG